>NZ_JAWJTF010000202.1:0-4608 GCF_048836525.1 Nostoc sp. CALU 546 | reverse complement strand
TCTGGGGGATTGAACAAAAACTCTTTTAGCAGATTCATGGGCAGAGACAATCAAGTATTAACAGCAATTTGAAGAAGAATGCAAAATCCAGAATTAATTTGGTGGGGGACTTAAACCCCTTTATTCATAAGCCACTCACACAGAATTAAATTCTGAATTCTGGCTCCTGACTCCCGAATTCTGTTTGTTAAATACTTCAACCCGATTGTCTCAAAAAGTAGATTTCGATATTCCGCAAGAATTGAAAAGACAGTAACAATTGCAGGCAAGTATTTTCAAAGTTAGGATTTTGATTCGAGTGATTGTCAATGCCTGTTCTGATTCCTATTTCAACCTTCTTTATCGGCTGTCATGGGCTACTTGCTCTGGGTTTATCCTATCGAGTGGCAATGGAGCGCACCCGTACTCGGATTTGGCATGGTGCATCTTTATCTGAGGTTGCCTCACAGCCCAATTACTTAGATCATCCGAATACTTGGGCAGAGTTTGTGGAAAAAATAACACAACAATCTATTGTCACGAAAAACATGGAAGATGGGGTGTTACAGCGTACTATCCGAGCGCATGGGAACTTTACAGAATACGTACCCCTTAGCCTCATGTTCCTAATTGCCCTAGAGTGGATGCAAGCTCTTAACGGACTGTTGTGGATGCTAGGTACTCTATTGACAGTAGCTCGGATTGCCCATGCCTGGGGATTAATACAGACTTATGGCCCATCACCGGGCAGGGCGATCGGTTTTTTCGGAACTTGGCTAGTTTATATCGTCGGCAGTCTGGCTTGTCTTTACTACAGCGTGCAGCAATTTTTATAGTCCAGCGACGGTTCTAACTCAAAAATTATAATGCTTAAAGCAATTGATACTGACCTTTGGGTTGCTGAACAACCCCTAAAATATTTTGGCTTGGAAGTAGGGACGAGGATGACTGTGATTCGTCTAACCAGTGGTAAATTAATGGTGATATCACCTATTGGCATAGATGACGCAACTATCAATGAGCTAAATCAATTGGGAGAAGTTATTTACATCGTCGCCCCCAACTTGTATCATCATCTATTTGTTGCTGACTTCAAGCTGTGCTATCCTCGTGCCAAACTATGGGTAGTATCTGGTCTAGAGCGGAAACGACCAGATTTGCAAATCGACCAGATTATTAGCGATCGCACTATTCACCTGATTGATGGGGTTGAATATTTATTAGTACAAGGCTTTAACACACTGGATACTAGTGGATTTTCACCACTCAATGAATGCGTCTTTTTTCATGTCAAAAGCCGGACTTTGATTGTCACTGATACAGTTTTCCATTTTGATGATCAATGTTCGCCAAGCACAAGGTTAGTAGCTAAACTTCTAGGTGGTTACAACCAACTTCGTCCATCGTTATTGGAGAAATTTGCAACTCAGGATAAAGTCAAAGTTAAATGGTCAATTCAACAGCTTCTCACTTGGGATTTTGAACGAGTAATCATGGCGCATGGCAGCATAATTGAACAAAATGGTAAATCTCAGTTTAAAGCTGGTTATGAGTGGTTTTTAGAAACTCCTTTGTAGTGATACTTTACTCACATAAAATATATAATTCTGTTTTTGAACTTTACACCAAAATAAAATTAGTCTTTTCAAAAAAGCCGCACTCGTTACTGAATAGTATCGGGGTCTACATTGAGCGATCGCAACCTCGCCTTTAACTGTTCTATTTGCAATTCTGCCTGTTCTGCTCGTTGGCGTTCCTGTTCTAACAGTTCTTCTGCTTGCTGTCTTGCTAAAACTTCCTGTCGTAAAGCCTGTGCCAGTTCACCAGGAATCAGTAATTTTTCCCCTGTATCCTCTCGATAAAACCCAATTAGCCTTTCCTCAACCACCAAGCGTAGTTGTAATGGTTCACTGCGTCCATCCTCTATAGGTTCGTAGATTTCTCCCCGCAAGCGATAGCCACGTAACTGTTGTTCCACCCACTCGCTTTTAGGGTCAAATAGCCAGTATTCCTTGACACCTAGCTGCTCATAGAGGGTCTTTTTGAAGATTTCGTCTTGTCCCTTAGTACCAAAGGATGTCATTTCAAAAATAACTGTCGGTACTTGACCCTCTTCCCAGATTTTATAGTTGTCCCGACCGCCGGGTGTAACATCAAAAATCACCATCACATCTGGCGCTACCCGCAACTTGGGAAAGCCCTGTGCATAGTAAAGAAATTGATTTGCCAAGACTGTTGCCTGACGATTTGCCAAATACTGTTTCAGGACTTCTAAGGTAGTTAGTAAAGCATAAAGGTGGTCGTAGGTTTCTGCCACTGGTTGACCATCAGCACTGGGATAGAAAATTTCTGATTCGACACTAACAGGTAAAGTAGCCGTCATGGTTGTAAAATCAGCGCTACAAAATTATTGTAAAGCAAGTCGGTTCTCCCTAATTTGGAATGTGCAAGCTTTTCAAAATATAAATAGATACTTGCAAAGTACTTAAGTGTTAATTAAATAAAAATAACCATAGCTCATAAAAATAATTTTGAGCTACCAATTTAGTAATTTTTAAATTGACATTATTTATGATTTATTTCTTGCATTAGCAAATATTGCTGCTGCATCTTGTGAACCTACATATCGCCAGTGCCAAGGCTCAAAACTTACTCCTTGGCCATTGTTAGAAGGAAAAGACATTTCAAAGCCAAATTCTTTAGCGTATCGAGTCAGCCAGCGATAAGCATCTGTATTTTCAAATGCAAAAGTAATATCCTGTTTGGGAGATTTACCATCTGTTAAATCTATAGCAAAGCCTGTGTGATGTTCGCTATGTCCAGGAGGAGCGCTGATTTTTGCTGCTTCTTTTGCAGAACCGTGACGCTTAATTTGGTTTTGAAATAATTTTTCTTGTTGCTGTACGCTGCGAAAACCTGAAACAGGGATTATCCAAACACCTGCATCTCTTGCTGCGTAAATCATCTTCATGAATGCTTGACAAGCTTCTGGATTTAGAAACTCAAATCTTTGTTCTGTTCCGCTAGCATAGCTACCTACGATCATCATTTGCTTTGGATCAGCTTGTGCATAGGGAAAATGTCCATAGATGATTTTACCAGTTATGGATTGTTGCTTAACTGGTGATAAGCTATCTATAGCTATTGGTGTGGAATTAGTCGTAATAGCTACAGTTGGTAGGACAGGTGGAATTGAGTTTGATTTAGAAGTAACTATACTAGATGGAATTGGATTTGTAGTAGCTTTAACAGAAGGAGTTGTGACTGACATTCGTATCAGTAATGCACCACAAATTACCACACTAAATGAAACTATTGTAGCTATTCCAAACAAACGTACAAAATAAGGAAATCTTTTCAAGAATGTCATAATTAATAATTTAATCTTTAATAATTTCAAATGAAGCTATTTTCCAGCGATCATCATCAAATTTTAATTTGTAGATTACTGTCCTGGTTTTAAAATCTGTTTCATTGGGATTAATATCTCCGTTTCTCTTATAAAGTTTGCGGTCTTCAGTAACTTTTAGTTGAATTGTCGCTTCGCTACCATTGACATCAAAATAATCCACACTATCAATTCTTTGTAAGGGGTATTCATAGTATTCACCATCTCTCTTTAGAGAATTGATAGAACCGTTAGCCCCAGCGGTGCCTTCGTATAGGGGATCTACTGTCAATTCACTAGCTGGTTGAGGATCGTAATTACGACCAAACATAACTCGCTTTGCCTGTAGCCATTTATAAATTAAGTTTTCCGCATCTGTAGTTGTTAATTCTGGTTGGAAAGGAGTAGTGATGCTGCTAGTATTTGTATTGGAAGGAATGTCTGGACTAGGCTCTGGGGAAAATGTTGGTTGTACTGGGCTTGGGCTTGGTGATTGTGGCTGAATATTAGAAATTGTTCGAGTTGGTTCAGATGGTGTTGGGGAGGGGGTGGGTACGTTTACTACAGTTGGTGAAGGCGAAGGCTGTGGTGGATTAGGTAGTTGTTCCCTTAACCATAAACCAGCAACCACACATACACCAATGACACCACCTATAATTACTGCTTTTTGCCAATCATTCATACCATGATTCTGTGGCGATCGCCCGGAGTAAACTGGCTGTTGGGATGAAAATCCTGCTGGTGTAGCTGATACAACTTTTGGAGGCTGGGCGTATGGGACTGGTGGCGGTGTAGAAACTGATATGGGATTGGATGGCTGTATGATAGGTGCAATTGGTGGGACTCCCATCTGCAATGCTTGTAGCATTTCTTTAGCACTGGAGTATCGATCGCGAGGGTAAGATGCGATCGCTCGATCTAAAATACTCACAAAACTGGGACTAATACTCAAAGCATGATGTCGCCACAAAATCTCACCTGTAGCAGGATCGGATGCTAGTTGTTGGGGAATCTTGCCTGTCAGCAAATAAATCGCTGTTAGTCCTAAACTATACAAGTCACTAGAAAACACAGGACGACCCGCAGTTTGTTCGCTAGGCATAAATCCTGGTGTACCAATTACAATCGACGTGCTGAAGTTACCAGAAGCAGTCATCACTGTGCCCATTGTTTCTTTGACTGCACCAAAATCGATTAAAACGGTTTTGCCATCATAATTGCGAATCAGAATATTTTCTGGC
>NZ_JAWJTF010000414.1:0-1428 GCF_048836525.1 Nostoc sp. CALU 546 | reverse complement strand
ATCCTGATTGGAGTCAGGAATTAGAAGCTCATCTGAGGGAGGAGCAAGAAAAGCAGAAACAGCTTGACCGTGGTTTTAGCTTGTGACCTTAAAGAATCGCCCTTGACTTGTTGCAGGTTTTGGAGCTATGCCGGAACTAGCTTTCTGGTGAAGCAGCTAAAACAGTCGCCGGCATACACTCCAAAACCCGCTTAAAGTAAGTAGTGCGTTGCAGTTTAACAGAGATGCCTTGCAACAAAAACGCTCGTTACCGTAGTGCAGTATTCCCCCTGATGTGGTTGTAATTGGGGTTAATTAACTGTTAAGAGTAAAGTGCAATCAAAAAGGTTGTCCAAACTCCAGTAAAAAATTGACTTAGATATTTTATGCCAAGAAATAGTTACTCATCTCCTGTTAATCAATTACTTGACTATCAGCCAGGAACTGGACAATTATCCCCAGATGAATGGCCTGACTATCAGGAATTAGGCATCACTGCCGAGGATATTCCTGAGTTGATCCGTATGGCAACGGATGAGGATTTATACAATATACCGGATGATGAAAATGATTTTTTTGGTGAAGACAGTTTATTAGAATACGCACCGATTCATGCAGTTCGGGCATTAGGACAACTCCGCGCATCATCAGCAATTGAGCCATTGATTAGCTTATTTCCTAAAATGGATGATGCTTTTGATAATGAAGTATTATTCGTTTTAGCTGAAGATTTAACAGATGTTTTAAGCCTGATTGGTTTAAGCGCAATTCCAGCACTCGCTGCTTATCTTGCCGATGACTCTCATGAGGAAAGTTGGCGAGTTCAAGCTATTGTTACCATTAAAAGAATTACCGCAGTATATCCAGAGCATCACGCACAATGTGTTGCTGTTCTGTCTTTCCAACTAGAATCTTTTGAAGAAAATAGTCCTGAATTAAATGCTCATATCATTTGGGCGCTGACTGACCTCAATGCAATAAATTCTTTACCTTTGATTGAGCAAGCCTTTAAAGCTGAGTGCGTTGATGATGAGGTGGTAGGCGATTGGGATGATGTACAGAAAAGATTTGGCTTATCAAGTAAGAAGAGTCAGCCACCTAAATCCATAGCTCCAACTGGCTCACACCAACCAGCACAAGAGACTGTTACTAAGGAAAAAAACGAAGCAGATCATGAGAGGCAAAAAAAAGCCCAGCAGAAGAGAGAAGCCCGAAGACAGCGAAATTTAAAATCGAATGGCTCCTAAACTGGAGATGATGATCCTAATATGCCGCTCACTCCCCTGTTGCCGCCTGAAGCAGTGGCAATAAACGAGCATGAAAAAATCTTAGATATAGTCAGCAATATTCGGTTTAGTTTTGATGATTATGCCTTCTTTGCACAAGCTTGAGCAAAAATCAGCAATCGCTGTAATTAGAGATTTAACTGCGGATGAATTGTATATTGGT
>NZ_JAWJTF010000197.1:0-4998 GCF_048836525.1 Nostoc sp. CALU 546 | reverse complement strand
GTACTCCATCAACACAGGCTGAAGCGTGAAGCGATCTCCTGTACGCTCTAGGGGAATCTTGCGTTGCAGCACTCCCAAAGTTGCAGGTAGTGCTGCCTTAGCAGTTGATAACATCAAATCTTCCCGTAACTCTGCTAGGGACACTGGTTCCCGATTGATTGCTAACCAATACAGTACTTCACAGCACTCTTTGGGGAGCCGTTGAAAGTGCCAAGATAGGAGTTCTTGCAGGTCGTGAAACACTGGCTTGCCTTCCCTTAAAAATTCGGCAATACTACCAAAAAATACTTCCAGTATGTGTTTACTAACCAATTGCAGTGCTAGAGGATTGCCATCATAAAGCTGAATCAACTCCTGCCAGTCTTCTTCACTAGCTGTAAAATCGCCAAGCTCTGCAATAATCTGTTTTCCAGCTTGGATATCTAACCCCTGTAACACCAAAGAGCGCACCGGACGACTTGGCCCATCCATTAAAATGAGTTCTTGGGGTTTTTCGCGGCTTGTCAGCAGTAAGCAACTTTGATGCGCCACTTCCCCAACCTGTTTAATTAACTGTCCATAGTCTTCATAATCAGCTCGATACCGACCGATGGGATCTCCGGCTTGCAGAAGAGTTTCGGCGTTATCTAGGATTAAGAGACATCGGTGGGTTTTCAGGTGATGGAGCAACAAAGAGATGCGTTCGCTAATTGTCTCTGGTAGTGTTGTCTGCTGTTGTCTGGAAAGTACTTTAATTAAGTCTGCAAGTAGGTCAGAGAGGAGAGGGGCATTGAGAAGCGATCGCCAGATGACAAACTCAAACTCATCCTGGATACCCTTGGCTAACTGAAGTGATAGGTCTGTTTTGCCAATCCCACCCAATCCCAGTTTTAGTGAAAGATGGGTCTTTCCAATCCCCCGCATTCCCACAATCGCCACACATCGAGTGCGATCTCGAATAATCCAGTTCTGTAGAGTTTCTAGTTCTTCTGTTCGTCCAAAGAACACTTGCACATCAGGAGCGTCTCCCCAGTCTCTGTGGAAATTGGAGGGTTGATAATTTAGAGTCGATGAGGCGTTTGTGTCCTTTTCTCGCTGTGCGGTTCGCTTCAATACTCCGTGCAGGTTATTTTTGGTAACTTTTTCTCCTAAAGCTTTCGAGAGTGATCGCCATAATTCAGAGCCAACATCTTTAATATGACCATGATCGTAATCGGAGTCTACAGCCATATCTAAATATGTCTGTCCTGCCCATGACTGACTGAAGACAATCTTTTGAAGTTTTGTTAAGCATCCCCCTTCCAATAATTGCTCGATTAGTGCGATCGCCTCTTCTACTGTCATTTATCTTCCCACGTAAAAATACCAGGTTAACTACGATATTCCCACCATAAACTTGATTTTCTCAAAAAATTTACGTAAATCTACTAAAAAGCTCCGACCTTTTTCCGACCTTTTTCCGACCGTTAAGCTTAATGTCGCGGAGTAAAGTACTCAGATGATGCTAAAAAATTTTTCTTGATTTTGTTAGCTATTAAACCAAAATTATCTCCTCCCAACATGGACTGCAAGCTACCCCTTTTTCTTGTTATTGAAGACCATCCAGAAGTCGGTCAGAATAACTGCGAGTTTTTGCACATGATAGAAGCTCAGTGTTCTTGCATTAGCGTGGATACACCTGATAGGGGAATTGAGCAACTGGAGCTTGAGCTACCAAATTTGGTCGTAGTGGACTTGCAGTTTGGCACTGTCGGAGGTGAGCAGTCAGCAAAGCCAGGTTTAGCACTGTTAAGACAAATTTTTGAGCGCTACCCCACAGTAAATATCCTTGTTTATACCAGTGAACCTAATTTTTTAAGACAACTAGCATCGCAGATTGGTAAACACCAAGGGGGTTTTGTAGTTGTGAACAAGATGGAAAGACGAAGCGCCTTCCTGGAAGGCGTTCGTAGCGCTCTAGATGGACAACTCAAAGTCCATCGGGAACTGATGAAGGAAATGCAATTAACTCAGCAGGATCTGGAAATTTTGGACTTGTTATGCCGTCATGCGCTAACAGACCAAGCGATCGCCGAGCGGATGCATGTGTCCCATAAAACGGCTCAGAACTATGTGCAGCGTCTCAAGGCAAAGCTGGATATCGAGCATCTTGATGGGCAAAATATAAACCCTCGCGTCGCTGTTTGCATGGCAGCTATTGGACGCAAGCTAATTGTTTATTGAAAAAATACTTGAGTTTTGGATTTCGTCCTCAGTAGTATTCTTTAGAGTCCAAGTGAGTATTACCTGGATTCCGCCATCGGCTGAACGAACTCGCTCCCAATATCCGTCTGGTAGTTCCGCAGCAATAGTAGCCATCAATTTTGTGCCGTAACCATTACTGTGTGCTCTAATGGTGGTGCTTTTCAAAACAACAGGCTTAGGCTCAGTTAGATCATTTTTAATAATTAGCGTACATAGGGTTTCTTCCTGAAACAAACTAACTCTAACTTCGGTTGCAGTACCGTTCGGAGGTTGACTATGACGAATGACGTTAGCGATCGCCTCTTTAAAGAAGCGAAAAATATCTTCACGCGCATCTATCCAGGTACTGTCTGACTCAGGCTCTAAAAGAGGTTGCAGATGAGCATCAACTTTGAGTGTTAATTCTCCTGAACTAACAAGTTGTTGTAGCTGCTGTTGAATTCCCTTATCTAAACCTGTTTGCAATTCTGGTGTCACCTCTAGTTTCTCGGCGATCGTGCGAGTATTGCGGAGCTGATCACGAAGATTGCGCCCAACTGCTTCTAGCCTATCTAACAAAGGGTTGGGATTTATCCCTGGATGTTTAATAGCTAGAAGTTCGACACCATCCATGACTAATTTGAGTTCTTGTAGAGGGCCGTCATGAATGTCCGCTGCTACTCGATGGAGTAACTTCCGTGCCTGAGAAAGGACTGCCTGTCGCTCGGCTAGTTTTCGTCGCTGCTGGATCAACTGCTGTTGCTTCTGCCAAAACAGCAAACAGATAGCTACAGATACACCCGTTCCAATCCAGGTTAAGATTGGTATTGCTAAAGGTATAATTAGCCCTTGCCAAGAAAAGAGGACACTGAAAATAACATAACTGCCAACAAACCCTAGACAAAGCCAACTCTTTAAGCGGATAGTAGATTGAGATCCGTTTTTGAATATCCCGGAAGTCAGTATTAAACTAAAAAAGACTGCACCCAGGGTAGTGGCCGTATAATCAAACCATTCGGTAGAGGTTCTCAAAAATGAATCTGTCATCAAATTTCCGATCAAATTGGCCTGTACCTCTGCAACTGACATGCGATCGCCAAAAGGAGAGGAAACCCCAAATGAGACTAAATCTTCTCTAGGCAAATCAATCAGCACCAGTTTGTTGCGAACCTTCTGAGCTTCTAGAGTGGTAAGAGCGCTACAGTAAGTCAGTTGTGCAGAAGTGGAATTACAAAAAGATGAAGCATTGAGGCGAGGAAATGTTCCAGCAGGTCCATAGAAATTTATCCCAACGGCAGTTTCAGTTAAAAGTGTTTGCTCACTTTGGGCAATCTGAGTCAGTGCTTTGTTACCTAGAGGTGAAGAAAATTTTTCTAAGGCTAATACTGCAACTGATTTTAATTCTTGAGTTTCTTGAATGTTTTCTACATAAACAAAGTATCCTGCCAAGTTTGCTTGACGAGATGGACTGGTTAAACTTTGAAGAGCAGTCTCGTACTCGAAAAATCCATGCACTTGCGCTGGAGAAATTAATGGTTTAATTCTGTTATCGTCAAATGGCAGCAGATGATAGTAGATAGATAATGCTGAAGGAACTGATTGAGAAAGTTTTTTAGTATAAGTGACTAATACAATTTGATGGCTGTATTTTTTTATTAGATCCTTGAAGGAATTTTCTAAACTACTATCAATAGGTCGCCTCAATGAATTAGGTAGGTTCAAAACTACAACTTTAGCTCCTTCGTCCATGAGCTGCGTGACTAGATTGGCATAAAACTTGTGTTCAGGTTTATGGATTGGTCGATCAATTGTAACTAAGAGGATCTCGTGGGGTAAAGCGCTGGGTTTGTAAAGCCGTGTCAGACTATCTTGAATCCCAAGCTCTAGTTTTTCAAGGATAGGTAGCTTGCTAAATACTGCATTGAAAAGGAAACTCCAGACAACACCCAAACCAATCCCTGTCATTTGCCAAGTGTTAATCGATCTCAATCTTTTTTTCATTACTTCTTAGGCTGGAGGCGATAGAAGACTGTTTGTTTGGGATTGTATTGCTGCAAATTTACACATAGCTCTTCACCGCATCGCTCAATTTGCCAGGTAGCAGTCTTGGTTTTAATAACCCCATTCAAACTTGGTTTTGTGTTTATTATCCCATCTAATGGGGGACCGGAAAGAGATTTGACAATCTCTCCATCAAATTCTAACTCTAGCTCAACTGAACCGCCCTCTCCAATTCCACTTAGAATCCGTCCTGTCCCTTGCCAGATTTGACTCGCACTAGCTGGAAGTATCAGTATTCCCAGCAATAGAATTGTTTGAAAAAGTATACAACTTCCGTAGTAAGAGATACTCCTTATTAAATTCCTCTTTAAATAATAAACTCTGTACATATAGCACTCTGCTTGAGAATAACTACTTTTTTGACTATTATCTTCTATTCTGCTCAAATAGCTTGTTGCGTAAACGCGCAATTTTATTTACGCTAATTCCTCTATCTTTAGCAGTAAGAAAAAGCAAAGATAGAACTATCACAGAACAGCAAAGCAGTATTCATATCCCCAACTTCTTAGGTGGGATATAGGAGAAGCGATCGCTTTCTCGACTAATAACTTGGTAATTCACTGTGTTTTTGGAGTAATCGGCATTATGAAATTATTAAAAACTCTTTTGGTCTCAGGATTAACTTTGGCTGCCTTAAGCATGGCATCAGTAATAACAGTTGTTCAACCAGCATTAGCAGATTATAAGTGGGTAAACGCAAGAAATGGTTATGTTCCCCCAGGGGCTATTCAAGGG
>NZ_JAWJTF010000288.1:0-2561 GCF_048836525.1 Nostoc sp. CALU 546 | reverse complement strand
CTATTTTTACTTTAGTAAAGTAGCAAGCTTTGATTTTAAAACTAGCTTTCTTTAAGATATCTTAATATTTTTGAAATAATTATCATTTATCTAATGGTGATGCCTCTACTTGACGAGTATTACAAAAATGCGTGGTCATTTACTGCAAAGCATAAAATAAAACAATTTAAACAAAACTATATTGATGGATCTTATTATCAATATTAGTATAGCTGTTATTATTATGATCCAGTTCCTAGGAAACAGATTTTAGAAGCGATGGATACAAGCGATCGCTCTCTTATAATTGATACTATAGCCAGTCTCCAATAATCAGCCAAAGTAATTATTTCTCGATTATGCAAATCTGTTAATATAAAAATTAACAAGTAAATATCCTTAGCAAGAATTAACACAAGGATTGCTCGATGTCGCTATCTGAATTTGCAATTGTAGAAAGTACTCTCCGTGAAGGTGAACAATTTATAAAAGCCAATTTTTCCTCAGATGATAAAGTCGAAATTGCTGAGGCGCTTGCTGTATTTGGAGTTGAATATATAGAGTTAACTTCACCAATTGCTTCACCTCAATCTAGACAAGACTGTGAACGATTGGCTGGGTTAGGATTACCTTCCAAAATCTTAACTCACATTCGCTGTCACCTAGAAGATGCTAAAGTCGCTTTAGCCACAGGTGTAGCTGGGATTAATTTAACTATAGGTAGTTCTTCCTTGATGCGTCAGTTCAGTCATGGTAAAAATATTAATCAAATTATTGATTTAGCATCGGAAGTTTTAACTTTTATTCATCAGCAAGCTCCCAATATTGAGTTACGTTTTTCTGCTGAAGATTCGTCACGCACTTCTACAGAAGATTTAATCAAAATTTACTCGGCAATTGAGAAGTTAGGAGTTGTCAAACGTATAGGAATTGCTGATACGGTAGGAATTATTACCCCAATGCAAGTATTTGAATTAGTGAAGACTTTGCGCCAGTTCACCAATTTAGATATTGAGTTTCATGGTCATAATGATACAGAATGTGCAAATGCTAACAGCTATACAGCACTAGAAGCAGGAGCAACTCATATCGATACTTGTGTGCTTGGTATTGGTGAACGCAATGGTATTACCTCACTAGCCGGATTCATCGCTAGGTTATATGCTACAAACCCAGAACAGATTAAATCTAAATATCGCTTAGAAGAACTGGCTTCCTTGCATGAATTAGTTGCGAGAAAAGTTGGAATTTCTATTCCTTTTAATCACTGTATTTTTGGGGAGAGTGCTTTTAGTCATAAAGCTGGCATTCATACTAAAGCTATGCTCAATAGTTCTGAGACTTATGAAGCTATTAACCCGCGGAGTTTTGGTGTAAGGCGCTCAATTTTAATCAATCATAAATTAGCTGGTAAACAAGCGATTAATCACCGAGCTAATGAATTAGGACTTTCCTTTAATTTATCCCAGCTTAAAGATATTACTCATAGGTTGAAAGCTTTAGCTGATAAACAAAGTCTTACCATCGAAGATGTAGACAATATCTTATATTCTTATCATTGCCAGTAAATTTTAAAATATACGCACTTATTGTCCAAGTACAGATCCCCAACTTCTTCAAGAAGTCGGGGATCTAAATCCACCTATATCTGCTATTAATCTATCTGATGGAATAAAACTGTAAAAATTACTGCTTTTCTATTATTTTTCAAGCTTTTTTAAGAATGATGTTTGCTGTTCTTTATAAATGATTCATAATTTAAACTTATAAAATTGATAGCATATATGTAAGTTAAAAGGATTTAAATAACATTTTCGCAAAGATGGTGAGCATTGCTCACCATTCTATTTACCAAGCAAATTTATATTAGTAAGAAAGTTAACTGAGGAGTAGTTATGAATCGAACCAACAGTCAAAAATTGAGTGACGTCACAACCCAATGGCTAATAGCAAAAGGCTATAATTATAGCGATTTAAATCAGCCGGGTGAAAATGGCGATACAGCTTTAATGAAAGCGACAAGAGAAGGAGTTTATACAGTCGTAAAAGAACTAATTGATGCTGGTGCAGATATTAATGCTCGAAATAGCGATCGCAACAATGCTTTATGGTTTGCTTGTTTTGGTAATCACTACGATTTAATTAATTTACTGTTGGCTCATAACATTGATATCAATAACCAAAATGATAACGGTGCAACTGTTTTAATGTACGCAGCATCAGCCGGAAAAACAGAAGTTGTCAAGTTACTTTTACAACATCATCCTAATTTATATTTAAAAAACTTAGACGATTATAAAGCGATAGATTTTGCTAGTAACGTAGAAGTCTTAAGGATAATTAAAAATGCCATCAAGTCAGATATCGGGAAAAGCCTATCATGACGCTACCAAGCATTCTTACTTATCGGTACAACTTGATCCAAATTATGTAGATGCTTCAACACAGCCATCTTCATTTAAAGTTTATCCCAAGTTTTATCGGAGAGTGAAATTAAATCTCAATAATCCTGTTCACTCTTTTATCTCATTAACCAGTGCAATAACACTGGAAAAAGTATATAAAGATGGCCCCTATAAACT
>NZ_JAWJTF010000250.1:0-3123 GCF_048836525.1 Nostoc sp. CALU 546 | reverse complement strand
CATTGGTGACTACAACATCGGTGGAGATGCTTGGGCTAGCCGCATCCTGTTAGAAGAAATCGGCTTGCGCGTAGTCGCTCAGTGGTCAGGTGATGGCACAATCAACGAAATGTTGATGACCCCCAATGTGAAGATGAACCTCATCCACTGTTACCGGTCGATGAACTACATCAGCCGTCACATGGAAGAAGCTTACGGTATACCCTGGTTGGAATACAACTTCTTCGGCCCCACCAAGATTGCTGAATCTTTACGGGAAATAGCTTCCAAGTTTGACGAAACAATCCAAGCAAACGCTGAGAAAGTTATCGCCAAGTATCAGCCCACAATGGATGCGGTAGTTGCTAAGTACCGCCCCCGTTTGGATGGTAAGACTGTTGCCATCATGGTTGGTGGTCTACGTCCTCGCCACGTTGTCCCAGCTTTCCAAGACTTGGGCATGAAGATGATTGGTACAGGTTATGAGTTCGCTCATAATGACGACTACAAACGTACCACTCACTACATCGAAAACGGCACCATCGTTTATGACGACGTTACCGCTTACGAATTCGAGGAATTTATCAAAGCGCTGAAGCCTGATTTGGTAGCTTCTGGTGTGAAAGAGAAGTACGTCTTCCAAAAGATGGGTCTTCCTTTCCGTCAAATGCACTCTTGGGATTACTCCGAACCTAGCGATCGCACTTCAACATCATATAATGTAAGGTTTTTTAGCGGTGGGAGAAAAAAGAGCCTATTTCTAGTCTAAATGCAAGTTGCAGGGTTATCTAAGAATAATCTGTTTTTATGCTTTAGATAGTATAACTCTTATAGAGTCTGGTTTTTAGATTTTGCTTGCATTTTGCTTTAAGAAAAACTGTAAAATAATAGACTGTTTTCAATAGCGATTTTTTAGATTAAATGGTGCGTAACGCCTAAATTGAGCAGCAGATAACAAACCTCATTCGCTGATTCTTATAACGCTACTTGAATTGGCAACTTTAAGCTATAAACTATTAAATTGCTGATCTAGAAAATCTATAAATAGTGTTGCTTGCTGATAAAGCTTATAAACTTCTTCCGCTGTCTTTTCGATAGTGCAATCTGCAAAGTTTTGATGTACTAACTTATTGCGCTCATTGCCTAGCTCTAGAAATGACTTAATTGCAGAATCTAAATTAGTATCTTTTTTTACATCTTTCAGTCTATTTTCTTTAAATGTCTTACCGAATAAAGAAAAAAATTTGTTAGCATTTCTTCCTTCCCAATCGAAATATGTGTGATATTGTCTTTCGATCGCCTTCTGTTTAACTATTGAAACAATGCATTCATCATTCTGAGTTTTATACTCAATAAATGTTTGAACCATTCTACAAATCTCATGTTCAAAGTAGCTGGCTGCTGAGAGTAGTAAAGTTTTGGTAAAAACAGTATTAAATTGAACCATAAAAGATGGCTCGTTTTTCTCCTCTAGGAATTTGAGAAGGTCTAGATTATCTTGATAAATTCGGTCAACAATACTTTGTCTTATCATAAATCACAATTCTTTACGCAGAATAATTGCCGCTTTTTGTAATCTTTTGTTGACATTTTCCTTACTGGTAGTTTGAGATTGTATGGCTTCTACAAACTCTGTATCACTTTTTAGTTCTTCGAGCTTTTCAGTATCTATCTTTCCTTCAACAAGCTGACGTGTTTCAAAAAAATGTCCACATTGAGCGACAAATACCGCTTCAAAAATAGAAATATTAAACTTATTAGTTGTCTTTCGATAAAATGCTTTTTCTGGCAATTCTGAGCAAGCCTCTAAAAAAGAGTGGAATAGCCTTTCAAGGTAATCTATCTGTTCAGTTCTCAATTTTTTACAGTTCTTAGAAAAGCTATTGAGAAACTTCACCATAGACGACTGATATTCTTGGCGCTCAACTAACATTGCAAATCCTCTTAAGAGAATTTCAATGTCTTTCATATTCAGATCCGGTTCGTCAACTCCAATTATTCGTCGCCAGGCAGGTAGAGTATTGAGCCGATACAACATATTGTAGAAATCAGAATAATATAAGCTTGTCCTAATCTCTTGAGGTTTTAAATTTATACCGCCAGAATTTAGGCGATTAAAAATTTCATATATACAAGAATCATCTTCTTCTGGAAAATTCTGCTTGATTATGATATTTCTTATAGTTCGCAAATCGAATGCGATCTTATATTCATCTAGGGTTGAGTAGTTGATTTTATTTAACTTATTGGGATGATTTGGTAAACTTGAGGGCAATTGCAAGTTGAATTTGGTGAAATAGGCATCATCTCCCAGAATTTCATCTGGAATCTTGCCATTCTCTTCAAAAATTCGCCTCAAAATAGTTCTCTTCTCGTCTTTTGGAAAGCGTTGCTCAATGAAATAGTAGAGAGACATTAAGCGTTGTTGCCCATCTATTACCAAAAATTTGTTTCTTGATTCCTGATAAAGAAATATCTGTGGAATAGGTAAGCCAACTATGATAGATTCAATTAGTTTTGAAGCTCTTTTAATATCCCAGACATAATTACGTTGGAAACCTGGAATATTGATAGCGCCAGATTTTATAAAGTCATACATCGTCTTAATATTAAAATCATTAGGCGATGTAGTTATTTCATACTCATTGATTGAATATGTCTCATCAGGCTGAGAATCGCTATCAAACCATTTGACTGGTTCATTTTTTTCAAACTGCGCTTCGGACAATTCGGTATCCTCATTAGTTTGAGGATTTGATGAGTTAGTCATTCTAAATTACCTAAGATACAAAGTGCCAATTGCTTTACTCCCAATGTTGAAACTATACTAACCGTTAACTTCATCGCAACTAGGTGCTGAACATTAACACATAACCTCTAACCATTGACCTCAGTCAGAAATGAAGCTGGTTAACTACATATTATACATATTTTCCGTATAACAATCCTTACCTAGAGTATTCGTAAATTTCCTTAATAAAATTCGATCAAACAAAGCCTAAGTAAATCAGCAAACTTCTACCTCTGATCTTTTGACTTTGTTGGTTACTCATCACTGGGATCGCCCCAACTTGACAACACGCTACTGTATATTTAAAGATTGTGTGTGAGATGCACGAGAAGTAGAGTGTTGTAGCGATGTCT
>NZ_JAWJTF010000217.1:0-3759 GCF_048836525.1 Nostoc sp. CALU 546 | reverse complement strand
CCCACCCAAACTTTCAGCCAGCAAAAATAACTTGAGTCGAGAAGCGAATCTTTCAACCTCAACAAAACCACCTTTTAATTCCAAACTAATCATCCCCCCAAAGCCAGACATTTGCTCTTTTGCTAATTTATGTTGTTCATGACTGGATAACCCTGGATAATAAATGCGCTCAATTTTGGGATGCTTTTCTAAAAATTCAGCTAAAAATAAAGCGTTTTTTTCATGTTCTCGCATTCTCACAGCCAGAGTTTTAATTCCTCGCAGCACTAACCAGCTATCAAAAGGACTAGGAATTGCCCCGATCGCATTTTGATAAAACTTCAGTTCGGTGTATAGTTGCTCGTTAGATGTGATAACTGCGCCACCAATAATATCACTGTGTCCACCTAGATATTTGGTAGTGCTGTGAACTACAATATCAGCACCTAAATCTAACGGCGTTTGAAAATAAGGACTAGCAAAAGTATTGTCAACGACTAAGATGATATTATTTCTACGGGCAATATTTGCTAGTGCGGCAATATCAATAATTTTTAACAGAGGGTTAGTAGGGGTTTCAATCCAAATCAGCTTAGTATTTGGTTGAATGGCAGTTTCAAAATCAGCGATGTTATCAATATCTACATAGCTAGTTGTAACACCCCAATTTTTTACAACCTTTTCTAACAAACGATAAGTCCCACCATATAAATCATCACCAGCAACAATATGATCACCGTTTTTGAGTAGACTTAATACAGTTGTAGTTGCAGCCAAGCCAGAGGCAAATGCCAAACCAAATTTCCCGTTTTCAATAGAGGCTAAAGCTTCTTCTAAAGCTGTGCGCGTGGGGTTTCCCGTGCGAGAATATTCATATCCTTTATGTTTACCTATGGCTTCTTGTTCATAAGTAGAAGTCAAATAAATGGGAACAATAACAGCGCCCGTTTGTGGGTCTGATTGCTGACCTTCATGAATTGCTCTAGTCTCAAATTCCATAATTTTTCCTTGATTATTCTTGGTTTTGGCTAATCCAATATCTAATTAAATCGGCTCTGGTAATTAAGCCAATAGGAACATCATGCCGCTTAATAATAATGCCAGTGCTTCCTGATAACAGCACTCGATAAGCTTCAGAAATATCTACTTCTTCATCGAGAATCGGCAGTGGTTTACCCATAACTGCCGAAACTTCCTGATTAGAAAAGTTGATGCCATCATGGAGAAATTTCATTAAAGAGGCTTCATTGACGCTTCCTACTACATGCTTATTATCAATCACAGGTAGCTGTGAAATATTCAGCTTTTGTAGGTAGTTTGTGGCTTTACTCAAGGTATCACGAGGACTGACAGCAACTAGAGAAGGAAAATCTGTTTTTTGAGCAAGAATTTCACCAACTTTGATACTTTTTACTGTTGTACCTTCCCAAAAACCATTTTCCTGCATCCAGGCATCGGAGTAGATTTTATTAATGTAGTTTCTTCCCGTATCTGGTAATAGGGTTACAATATACTTCGGCTCTGTTAATCTGGCTGCATACTTGAGCGCTGCGGCTACTGCTGTACCACAAGAACCTCCTACCAATAAACCTTCTTCTCGTGCTAAACGACGAGCCATATTAAAAGATTCTTTATCGCTAACCCGAACCATTTCATCAACTAATTGACGATTAAATGTTTTGGGAATAAAGTCTTCACCAATTCCCTCAACTTTGTAAGATTTTGGGGTGTCACCAGAAAGAATTGAACCCTCTGGATCTGCACCAACAATTACTATATTTGGATTTTGCTCTTTCAGATATTTAGCAACTCCTGAAATTGTACCACCTGTACCCATACCCGCAACAAAAACATCAATTTTGCCATTACTATCTGACCAGATTTCTGGGCCTGTAGTTAAGTAATGTGCTAAAGGATTATTCGGGTTTTCAAATTGATTTGGTCTATAGGCTCCTGGTATTTCTTTGGCGAGTCTTTCCGCTACACCGTTATAACTTTCTGGCGAGTCAGGCGGTACAGATGTGGGAGTAACAACTACTTCTGCACCATAAGCTTTGAGTAGGTTGATTTTATCCTGGCTCATTTTATCAGGCATGACGAAAATACAGCGATACTTTTTTACTGCTGCAATTAACGCCAGTCCCACACCAGTATTACCTGCGGTAGCTTCAATAATCGTGCCGCCTGGTTGCAGTTGACCTGTTTTTTCTGCGGCTTCAATCATCGTGAGGGCAATTCTATCTTTGGTACTCCCGCCAGGATTGAGATATTCTACTTTGGCATAAATACTTGAGTGAATGTCTTCGGTAATTTTGTTTAGTCTGACTAATGGAGTTTTACCAATTGCTTGTAAAATGTTACTGTAAGTAGCCATATAGCAGTCCTAAATAATTTATAAAATCATTTATTTATCATCTTCGCTTTCCACTATTTGGGAAGATAAGAGAATAAATAAATCTTAGGATGTCGGTTGTAGATTTGATTGCAATTTGAGTAAGCGATCGCTAGCTATTTTTAAAGTCTCAGGTCTTTTGCTAAAACAAAATCTGATCAATGAATGTCCTTTTTCTGGTTCGCTGAAAAAGCTGGAACTAGGAACTACGGCCACACCAATATTTTTAATTAGATGGTAAGTGAATTCAACATCTGTTTTGTAGCCAAATTTGGAAATATCTGCAAGAACGTAATAAGCTCCCTTGGGAACGAAATAGGGAATGCCAACTTGATCTAGAATTTGTAAAATGCTATCTCGCTTCTGCTGATAAAGTTTGGCTAGTTCTTCATAATAGGATGGTGGCAGTTGCATGGCGGCAACTCCGGCTCGTTGTAATGGTGCAGGTGCGCCAACGGTGAGAAAATCATGAACTTTGCGAATAGCTCCTGTCAATTCTGGGTTTGCCAAAATGTAGCCGACTCGCCATCCGGTGACGCTATAAGTTTTGGATAAACCGTTAATAGTAACGGTGCGTTCTTCCATTCCGGGAAGGGTTGCTAGGGCAATATGTTGAGTGCCGTCATAGAGAATATGTTCGTAGATTTCATCTGTGAACGCTAACACATCCCACTTTTGACAAAGTTCAGCAATTAGGGTGAGTTCTTCACTGGTGAAGACTTTACCTGTGGGGTTGTGGGGTGTATTGATAATAATAGCTTTGGTATTGGCATTGAAAGCTTGACGTAACTGTGATTCATCAAATGTCCAATGGGGGGGATGCAGTGTCACGTAGCGGGGTATAGCACCAGCTAAAATCGCATCGGGGCCATAATTTTCGTAATACGGCTCAAATACAATTACTTCGTCACCGGGATTAACTGTTGCTAGCATCACAGATGCCATTGCTTCTGTGGAACCACAGGTAACGGTAATTTGGGTTTCGGGATCGATATCTAAGCCGAGATACCAGCGGACTTTTTTGGCGATCGCATGACGAAACGGGCGATCGCCCCAAGTAATGGCATACTGATTAACATCTGCCTGTATTGCCTCATAAGCTGCCTGTTTCAACTCCAAGGGACAGGGAAAATCGGGGAATCCCTGCGCCAAATTCACTGCATCATGTTGCAGTGCCACCCGCGTCATTTCTCGAATCACCGACTCTGTAAACTGTTCTGCCTTCGCTGATATTTTTTGGCGCACAATCTCACTCACCCCTATACCTCCGTATTGCAGTTATGCGGAAATTTCTGTAAACCCGATAGAATCCATAATATCGATAGATTTATCGTAGTATACTCAAATTCCAGATCCAGGGGGAATAGAACCTTATTATCTATATACTG
>NZ_JAWJTF010000346.1:0-2004 GCF_048836525.1 Nostoc sp. CALU 546 | reverse complement strand
TGGTATTGCTGGTATAAGCCTCTGCATCACTAGATTCTAATTTTCTCAAGTTACTATTAATTACCTCCACCATTCTGATAGCATTTTTGGTATTGTGCCAAAGATGAGGATCAGTTACATTCTTACCACCTGCCTGGAATTTTTGTGGCTTAGGCACTGCCAGTTGACCAACGGCTATTTTCGGTGCTGGGTTTTTAGTCGCTTTAATTAATTTGATCAGATTTGGTTCAAAATTATAACCAGCATAAAGAATAAGATTAGCTTGCTCAATGGCTTCACGATCTTCCTGTTTTGGTTTATAAAATTGGGGGTTGGCAGTAGGAGGAATTAAGCAGGTGAGGTTAACTGTATTTCCGGCAACCTGTCTGGTTAAGTCACACAGTACGCTTGTAGTCGCTACGACTTGAGGAAGATTCTCATCTACCTGGGTGGTAGTCTGAGTGAATGTGGTTCTTGCAGCTTGATTTCCACACCCAACAAATCCAATCGTCAAAGTAACAAAAGTAGCTCGAAAGAAATTATTCAATGGTGATTTTTTTGACATCCTCAACTCCTACTGGATGTATAAAAAAAGATAATCATTATCGGTAAAGTATTAGTGAAATAGTAAGAGGAAGTCTTCAGCAGGGAAGAGGTTAAGGGGAGACAGGTAAGCCTTCGGCTGAGAAAAGGGTAAAGCTTAAGGGAGGAGGAATTAATAGACTCTCTCCTTTCCCTTTTCCCCAGTCCACACCCAGCAATGTTTGGTTGGTGAACCATTAGTGAGGTTTTTACAGGCAAAATATTTAGTTAACTTCACGCAATAGGCTGGAAAACTGGTAGAGGTAGGAGCACAATAATAAAGACGATGCTGGTAAGCCTTCAAGGAGTGTAGTGTAGTTCTCTCACCGTCTGTTGAAGGGGCTATACCATTGTGCTTGCACACCACAAAGATCGCAAATTGAATAGAGTTATCAGGTTAAGGAGTGGGACGTAGTAATGATGAGGCTTATTGAGCATACGGGTTGATTTCGCAAACCGAGTCGTGAATCTAAAGTAATTGTAGCTGTGGTTTTGCGAGGTGTGGACATATAGTTGTTACAAAATTGGCAAATTGGCGATTTTTTAGCCTTCAGCCTTTGTTAGACTAAATTTTCACCCTCTAATTTTTTAATCATTAAATCAGAGCCAAACAAAGTATATAGAACAAATCCTCAAAGCTAATATTGAAGATAAACAATGGTAATTTTAGTTGTCATAATTAACACCCTCATTTCCCTGACACTACTGTATGTGGCTTGGCGGGTGTGGCAACTCAAGCAGCAGCTAGCATACATAGCAGATAGATTAACCGCCTATGAAAGTTGTACCCATACAGCACTGAATAAAGCACCCGAAAATATTTATCTCAGTCAGCAGAATATCCATAACTTACGGCAGAGAAATCAAGCGCTACAAATACAAATTCAACAAGTGCGGCAAATTATCAGTCTACTTTTGCTAGGAAGGCAAATCTGGCAGCGTTATTTTCCGAAGCTAGAGTTAATAACGGGGAAAAGAACAGTTGGAAAATGAGTTATGTCAGGTTCACATGAACATTTATAATTAGGGCTGACGAGGGACACTGAGAGGAGTCCGTAGTAAGATACCTCATGGTGCATTAGCTTCTGGCGTAGGGATCGCTCCCCCTTCTCATCCCTTAGTCTTTAAGTTTGCTAGCAAGAGCGTCTCCGTCAGGAGAAGGGTACGGAACTACGAGGGATGTGCTAACACAAAGAAACCCCGCCAGAAGGCTTGTCGGAGGTTCTAAACTTGGGGATATACGGATATTTTTGGATTATTAAGTAATTAATGCTTTTGATATTAATGAATAAAAGCAACATTTCTGGCTGATATTTTGTCACGATAGATTAACTGGATAAAATCGGTTGAGTCTTGCAAGGGGAGACAACCCACCTAAAATGGGTGTAAGGAGAGAAACAATAAGATGTCTAATAACCGTTCTGGAGTATTTATTGGCGGTTT
>NZ_JAWJTF010000234.1:0-3374 GCF_048836525.1 Nostoc sp. CALU 546 | reverse complement strand
AGGTACATGGATTAGGCTTAAGTATTTGTTATCAGATAGTTGATAAACACAAAGGTAAAATAGAAGTAATTTCAGAATTAGAACAAGGAACAGAGTTTGCAATCATTTTACCTATTAAAACATAAACAAACTAGTACAATTATCTATAAGTAATATACAATTTAAATTTACTAAATTTCTGTATTTTAAAACAATCATGAGCCAAAAGTGATGAACTCATGATTCATAGCTTCTTGTTCTCAAATGTACCAACAAATTATGCAAAGCCACATTTGCTGAAGGTACTTCAGGTAATGGGCTAGATTCATACGCCTCCTGCAACTTATTACGCAGACGCTCATATTCTCTTTGATGAAAATATATATTAAAATCTGACAAAATAGACCTTTCTGTACCTGCTAACTTTTGGGCGATTAAATCAGGAATATATGGTAAATTAAAAACCTCATTGAGATTAATTAAATTAGCTTCGACTATCCCTGTTTGCATCAGATAAATCCCAGTTAGCAGAACTCGATAAACATAAAGTAATGGCTTAATCCTATACGCTTCTTCTTTCTCAAAAAGTTTCCATTGTGTCGTAGCAAAACCAATATAATGGTAGCTATGATGACGGGTAATGCAACTTTTGGCAATAACTTTCAATTCATCATGTTCGGGTGAAGTTGTTAATATTAAGGGTGAGTACAGTTGTTCTAACACATAGCCATTCTTTTTAAGTAGCATCAAAAATAATTTTTTGACATCATGAGTGACTAAATCAATTTCTAAAGATTCACGAGTTTCTGAAACTTCAATAGTTTCATTCCCCGTCTCTAATCCCACTACTTCTGTAACTGGTAAAATATGCACACCACGCAAGTCATAATCAGAATCAGCTGACGGAAAACCATATAAGTGGGAACCACTGATAGTTGCAAATAAAAGTGGGTAAGGCTGTTGTCCAATAATTGTTATAATAGAGTTTGGAATCTTCATAATATTTTCTTATGTTAAATTAAAATTTTTGAGATATTCTCTACAAATAAGGTCTTTCAGCTTTACAACATATTTTATTTGGCGGTTCACTAAAGTATTTTAACAAAGCTGGACATAGCCAACCTTCCAATTTATGGCTCTCCCAGTAATACCAATAACCGTTATATTCTGCTCTTAACCAAATTAGTTCAGCTTGATAACCAGGAAAGGGATTTGCAGAAAATAACAGTTTAAAGCCTTCATCAACATTAGCAATACCATCAACCAAAATATCAATTATTTCGGGTACGCCACTGACAAATGGTTCTTAGATTAGTTCCCTTCGCTCATCATCAAATACCCATGTTTGATTATGTCTATATGGGAAAATTACCATTATTGAGTTAGGCATCAGTCATTGGTTCTTGATTATTGCTAATTAGTCTTTATTATTTGTCTATTTTGTTGAATACTACTCCTGAAGTTCAAAATTACGCCAAAATAATACAAGTTTGTATAAAACATTAGCAAACTAAATGTTTTGTGTAGTGAGGAGGTCAATAGGGTGATATGAGGTAGCACTTGTTAACAAGGATAGTGCAAATTTATCCAAAAATCAGCTAATTCTCAGTCAAAAAGCTTACTTTATACAGCTATTGGGAGCAAATACTTTAATCATGTGCCGTTTACTTGCTTACCTCGGTTCGCCTGTTTCTTTAGAATATCTTCTGTATAAACCAGAACACTCACTGATAGTCCAGAGTTATCAACCCCGCGAAATGACCTCTGGGGTAGTAAATGCAGATGGCTTCGGTGTGGGTTGGTATCATAGTCAAAAAGATACTGACCCTTTTATCTACAAAAATACCCTGCCTATTTGGAATGATATAAACTTACCCAGTCTCAGCCGTTACGTTGAATCTAAATGTGTGCTTGCTTATGTCCGTAGTGCTACACCAGGCCAAGCTGTAGATTTTGCTAATTGTCAGCCCTTTAACCATCAACAACAACTCTTTATTCACAATGGACGAATCGAAAATTTCCACAAAACATTACACAGAAAAATCCGCAGCACTTTAACCCAAGATTTTTACGAGAAAATTAATGGCAGTACTGACTCTGAACACATTTTTGCTTTATTACTTTCACAAAGTCAAATCAATAAACATCGACCTCCAGAATATGCTTTACGCAACACATTATTAACGCTTTTAGAGATGGCAAAACGCTATCAAGTAGAAGCCTCACTCAACATAGTTTTTAGTGACGGACATCGCCTGATAGCTTCTCGGTTTGCTACTCATTCACCAGTTCCATCTCTTTACTGGATACGAGATGATCCGACTTTCCCAAATTCTGTAATTATTGCATCCGAACCTCTATTTATAGGTAATTGGATTGCTTGCCCAGAAAATAGCATTATTAGTGTGGGAGCAGACTGTGAGATCCAAATTGAGCAAATCTAGTGTGAAAGAGGTTATTTTTCAAGCCTTTTATGAATGTCGTCTGCAAACTTTTGCACTGTTCCAGGATATGAATGAAGCCACATTCTGTAGTCAGCCTCATCCTGACTTTAGCCCTGTTGGCTGGCACTTGGGGCATATTGCCTATATCGAGTCTTTATGGCTGCTAGAGCGCAGTGCAGGTAGCCCTTGTTTGTTTCCGCAATACCGTAAGCTGTTTGCAGCCGACGGTTTACCCAAATCAGAACGTGTTCATTTACCAAACTTAGAGGAAATTCGTTATTACCTAGACACAGTTAGAGAAAAAGTTCTCGAATACCTAGAAGTAGCTGACATTGAGCAGCAAGAACGTCTATGGCACTTTTTGATTCAGCACGAAAGTCAGCACTGTGAAATTATTAGTTTTGTCTTGGAATTAAACAAGAGGCAGGAGGCAGAATTTGTTACTCTCCACGTCCCTCCATCCTCCACTCCTTTTACCGAAATGATTCAAATCCCAGCAGGCGAATTTGAACAGGGAAGCGACTCAATTGATGCACTAGATAACGAGCGCCCTGCCCATCGAGTGTATTTAGATACGTATCTGATTGACCGCTATCCTGTGACTTGTGGACAGTATCGTGAATTCATCGAGGCGGGAGGCTACCAAAATTCTCAGTGGTGGTCAGAATCAGGATGGCAATGGTTACAAAAAGAATCAGTGAGCCAACCGCTTTATTGGTGCAGTAATGCCTACGGGGGCAAGCTACGCAGTTATGATAATCACCCGGTTTGCGGTGTTAGCTGGTATGAAGCCGAGGCTTACTCCCGATTTGTGGGTAAGCGGCTACCCACAGAAGCCGAATGGGAAAAAGCAGTCAGTTGGGATGCACAGACTAATAGTCACCGCACCTATCCTTGGGGAGATGAAAAACCAACCGTCCAACAGTGTAATTGCGTAGGCGTAGCCCATCG
>NZ_JAWJTF010000290.1:0-2552 GCF_048836525.1 Nostoc sp. CALU 546 | reverse complement strand
AGCGATCGCTAATATTTACGAAGCTGGACTCACTGATTGTCATGTTCGCCTGTTAGAACAGTTTGAAGTCAAAGCAAATTTAGTTGTACCCATATTGCTAGAAGTAGGCTCTCAAAGCCCCGGCTCTCACCTTTGGGGTTTATTGGTTGCTCACCAATGCTCTGGTTTCCGCGATTGGGAAGAAAATCAATTAGATTTGCTCGATCAACTTACAGTCCAATTAGCGATCGCAATTCAACAATCCAGCATCTTTGAGCAAGCTCAAACTGAACTTGTTCAAAGACAAAAAGCTCAAGTGAAATTAAAAAATGCCTTGGCTGAAAAAGAAGTTCTCTTAAAGGAAGTTCATCATCGAGTTAAAAATAATTTGCAAATTGTCTCCAGCTTATTACAACTTCAGTCTCAAACACTCAAAGATCCGGAAGTAATCAAAGTTCTTCGAGAAAGTCAGAACCGAATTGAATCAATATCTCTAATTCATAAAAATTTGTATACTTCCGCTAATATTGGGCAAATTGATGTTGCTGACTACATCCATAATTTAGCAGCAAGCTTACTAATTTCCTATCAAATATGGCCTGGTAGAATCGGTTTAGAAACTGATATAGATTCAGTGAGTTTGAATGTTGACCAAGCTATTGCCTGTGGATTGGTTATTAATGAATTAATTTCCAATGCCCTCAAGCACGCTTTTCCCAACCAACAAGCAGGCACAATCAGCATTGCTCTACGCAATATCGGTAATAGCATCGAGATGACCATCCGAGACAATGGGATTGGTTTACCAGATAATTTAGATTGGAAAAATACTGATTCTTTGGGTCTGTCGTTAGTATATGACTTGGTTATAGAACAACTCGAAGGCGACATTACTCTAGAACGAAATCATGGAACAGGATTCAAAATTCAATTCACGCAGTTAACTTTGCATCAATAAATATCAAATGGGTCAAGCTAGGATTTTAGTCGTTGAAGATGAAGTGATTGTGGCTAGAACTATTGCTAGCCAACTCACTCAATTAGGATACATTGTTACGGGTACAGCTTCATCTGGAAAAGTTGCCATTGCCAAAGCATCGGAAACTCAGCCAGAACTAGTATTAATGGATATTATTCTTAAAGGTGAGATGGACGGTATTGCTACCGCTAGTCAGATCCGTGAGCAGTTAGACGTTCCTGTAATTTTTTTAACTGCTTATGGTGATGATCATACTTTAGAAAGAGCCAAACTTACCCAACCTTTCGGATACATTGTTAAACCATTTACTACAAAAGATTTAAGAATAGCGATCGAGATCGGTCTTTTAAAACACCAGTTAGAACGTGACCTGCGAGAGAATCGAGATCAGTTAGCAACCCTTTTAAATTCGATGAGTGATGCTGTCATCGCGACCAATGAGCAGGGAGCAGTGACATTCATGAATCCCGCAGCTGAGGCGCTGACTGGCTGGCAGCAAGAAGATGCTTTAGGAAATGAGGCGACGAAAATTTTTCATATTGTCGATGAAGTTACAGAGACTACATTAGAAAACCCTGTGACAAAAGTGCTACGGGAGCAACAAGTTGTTTATTTAGGGGAATTCACATCTCTGATTACAAAAAACGGAAAAAGAATTCCAATTGGCGATAGTGCTTCACCACTAAAACGAGGATCTGACCAGATAAATGGTGTAGTAGTTGTTTTCTGGGATCTTAGCGAACGACGCCAAACAAAATTGCTAGAGCAAGCATTAGAGAAGGAGCAAGAACTTAACCGTCTCAAATCACTATTTATCTCTACCGTATCTCATGAGTTTCGTAATCCGCTAACTGTTATTCAAACGGCAGTAGAACTCATCGAAATGCAAGGAGCAAATTTAACAGATGCAAAAAAAGGCGTTTATTTAAAGCGAATTCAAGGTGCTGTGCAATCTTTAGAAAAACTTATGGAAGAAGTGCTATTTATGGGTCGAGCGGAAGCAGAAAAACTCATATATAACCCTACTCCACTTAACTTACAGCAATTCTGTCGAGAGTTAGTCGAAGATTTTTCTATTGTTGAAACTAGCGTGTGTGAAATTGTTTTTACCTGTCATAGTGAAAACACATCTGCTGTAATGGATCAAGGACTCCTACATTATATGTTAGTAAATCTACTTTCAAACGCGGTTAAATATTCTCCCAGAGGAGGCAACATTCAGTTTGATTTAATATGCGACCCGATTGAGAAAGTAGCAATTTTTTATATTCAAGATCAAGGTATGGGTATTCCCGAAGCAGACCAAACTCGACTTTTTGAATCATTCTACCGAGCCTCAAATGTCCAATCAATTCAGGGTACTGGATTGGGGTTAGTAATCGTTAAAAGGTGCGTTGATGCTCATAGGGGTAAAATCAGTGTCACAAGTCAAGTTGGAGTCGGTACTAAATTTACAGTAATTTTGCCCTTAAATTCCGAATTATCCTTGACTGAAGCTATTTAAAGAAGGAACGGAAAGTAATAGAAAAGAGGAATTAGACCACACCTAAAACAGCCCGTGCTTAGTTACATATTTATCTTACTCCCAGAGATA
>NZ_JAWJTF010000299.1:0-2496 GCF_048836525.1 Nostoc sp. CALU 546 | reverse complement strand
GCTTAATATCTCTATGAAACACACCAGAGCGGTGAACTAAATCAAGAATATCCATTAATTGTGAAAGCCAATCAAGTGCTAGGCTCTGAGTAATTTTTCCATAAGATTTTATCCACTTCCCTAAATCCTCTCCTTCAAACTTCTGCATTACTAAGCAATGCAATTCTAAACGATTGTCATTCAGCCTCAAAGCAAAATAATCTCCTCTATTAGACTTAGGAATTCCAGGATGGTCAAGAATTTGTAATAAAATTGATTCTCGTCGAAGCAGTTCAACTAATTTAGGCTCGTCTATCCATTTTAAGATTTTCATTACTTTTCTTTGAGGGTGTGGATGGGATTCTGTGCTATCATCCTCATCCTCGACAATACCAACGTCTTCAACCTCAAAAATATCTGTATAAGTATATGGATCTCTATCTAAAGAACGTAACGGATGTAACAAACGAAAACGTTTGTTTATTAATAAAGAATTCCCGCAAGCTAAACAATTTTCAATATCATCAGGATTATGGCGCTGAATACAAAGAGGATTTATACAGTAGCTCACATTCGCTCCTGAACGCCATTACTTGTTTGTGATGCACTTGTCTTATCGTACACCAAGCCAAGTGCATCGACCAAAATATACTTCTTAACTACTGGTTCCAAGCTATAACAAACTTCCTGTTTCCTTGATTTTCTACTAGTTTCAATTAATGAACGTTCATCTAAGGTTTCCATTGCTGTTATTACTTCAGAAACTGACACTTTTAAACCTAATCGTTCTTTTAATCCACTAACAAGCTTAAAAAAAGGAATTGGAGTTGAATCTTTTGATAACTCTTCTGCTAAAAAAATCATGATTTGTCTTTGGAGATCGCTTAAAAAACCAGCTTGTCCAAATTGCATATTAAGCATTACTTTAAGTCTAGGTCCAATTACCGTAGTTTCATAATCAAAGAATTTTTGGACATTTCCTCCAAAAATGCGATTAATTCGTTCAGCAACTGTATCTAACTCTGATGGATTTCCGCGATAATTTTCAATTAATTGTATACATCCGTCCCCAAACAATCCTTTATCATGTAGCATTTGCATTGCAGCGTTTGAGTCTAAGCCTTCCAAGCGTAAAGATTCAATAGGCAAACTTTGAGTTACGTAAGCAATGTCCTTTAAAGGCACTTGACTCGTTACTAATACACAACTTTTATGACGACCTTTTGTAATTCCGACAAAAAAATCTTCATATTCTAATCTTCTTTTAAAACTCTCTACTTGTGCCACTTTTTCAAAACCATCTAATATTAGTAAACACCGATGTAAATGAAAATGCTTTGATAGCAAAGAAATTTTTTCTAGCAAAGTTTCTTTCTCTGCCTCTAAGTCAAAAATGCTAATTAATTCAGTGACTACTTCATCAATCGAGGAATAACGAGTAACTGTATTCCAAACGATGTATTCATATGCATCTGATTTATCTAAAAGTATTTCTTCGATTACTTTTGCTACCAATAAACTTTTACCTATTCCTCCTATTCCAGTTATGGCTATGCAAGATTTTTTAGAAAAATTAATTTGCTTTTTTAAATCAATAATTTCTTTTTTTCTACCATAGAAAAATGCTACTTTAGGCAACTCTCCATATATTCTCGTCTTGCCCACAAGACAATCATCGTCCAGCCTAGATGCTTCCAGCTTAATACAATGCTCTTTTGCTACTTTAAGCAAAATATTTTTTAAAGTTATTTTTTTTACCTGCACCCCATTACCGATAACTTTTGAAAGTGTTGTCCATAACTGTGGTCCAACTTCCTGCTGCAAATAATACCCACTGTATCCAGAATCACTTGCTATTTCCTTATAGTCTTTACCATGCCAAGACCCTTCAATTACAATCTTTTCAGCTTTAGTCAAACGTTTTCCAGTATAACTAAGAACTTGATCTTCTAGTATGTCAAGTACTGATTTTATGTCTAAATTTTGACTTGAGTTCATATTTAAGCCGTAATACCACTACAAACAGTACTGTCTTTCATGTTACTTATGAGCAATCTTGTCAACCCCTATTCCCTTTACAATTATTAACTTAGAGTAGGGATTACAATCTGCGCTTCAAGTTATAAGATATAAAATGTTACATGGCTTAGATAGATAGCAATAGATACCTGTGAATACATTTTCACGGTTATAGGTTAACTATTTTAAAGCTGAAATTGACCAATCTCCTACCAGCAACTACCTTCCATAGGTAGCTAGACTTACTGACAAAACCGAGCATCAGGTCTAATTGTAACATTTGGCGCAGGTTTACTTAAGTCAAAACCCTTCCCCTGATAGCAGAGTTGGGACAAATATCATAAGTGTGGAGAGTTTAAAAGTGAAAAGTAAAAATCTCACAGAACAACAGATGACCAGAACTTCTGTAAGATCAAGTTATTATCTACGTAAAGTCGAAAATAGAGGTGAATATACAACAATGCCTGCATTTAACGCACAAAGCGCCACTAAGGAGTA
>NZ_JAWJTF010000269.1:0-2806 GCF_048836525.1 Nostoc sp. CALU 546 | reverse complement strand
AATTCGTAATTAAAGATGAATAAATCCAGCGTGGCGATTCTTCTAGCTACTGACTGGATTTTTTCTTCAGCAAGGGCAGCTTAATACCTTCTGTTAAAGCTGCTTGCACTACTGCTAAACTTCTCGTGTCTGTCAGCATCCAAGGGTGTAGAGCAACTGGTACTATTACTTCACTTCCTACGGACATTTGTGAACTATTTGCTGGGACAATCATCATATCATAAGGTGTCCAGATAGATGTAAAACCTAGCTGCCCCAATATTACAGCATCAGAATTTAAATCCTTGAGAAAAATGCTGTCGGGGCGCATTTGTAGGCAACCAGGACGCCTGGAACCATAAGCAACGACAGTTCCATGATGGGGTGAAGAGATGGTGATAAACCGCTGCACGCGGTTTATTCCTCCCAGTCGCTGTACATAGTAACGGCTGACAATTCCTCCCATGCTGAAGCCTACTAAATCTAGGCGTTGTTCTGCTGCAAAGGTAGCTGTAATATAATCTGCTACCTGCTTTGCCAATTCATCAAGACCCACATCACCATTATTAGGAAGCAGATTCAGGCTATATACAGACCAACCCCGTTGTATGAGGTATGCCCTCATTTTATGGAAAACTGCTTCTGTATCTTCAATCCCATGTATTAACAAAACGGGATTGCGCTGCTGATTTTCGGTGTTCATTTACAAAATCTGGTTGAAGTAAGGGGTGTATTTCACTTTTGTAGGTACTACTGCTCTACAAACTGAAGCTATTGCTTTTCGGATTCTTTAAAAGATATTTTTGCAAAACTGAAATGCACTCAAAAATAATTTGTATAAAATTTAACTAATTAAGCTCACCATCTGCCAATAGGCTATGACACTCCTCCCACTGGTTGAGAGTAAACTGCTCGTTCCAATTCAAGAAGTATTTACTAAACAAATAAATGTTAATTTTTATAAAGCTTGCTTTCAGAATCTTGCTCTTAGTTACAGTAAAATTTAATAATTAGTTCTCGATGCATACAGGTTGCAAATGCTTGCGATAGAACATTTGCCCTGTAGTTTTACTACAATGTTAATTAAGCACAAACCTATAAGGGTTGTCACCAGAACGGGGTGACGCAAAGTAGAAAATGTAACATTTTGTCGTAATTTTTAACAATTACGGTCGAGTTCCAACTATAACAGGCAGGAGTAATTGTAGTGGATTTTATCAAAAAGTTAATTTCGGGTATTCTAGGTTTCATTACCGGACTTTTACCAGGAAAGAAGAAAAGCAACGGCTACTTCTTAGAATTGGACGAAGCCAAAGATGCTGCTAAAGATGCTGCTAAAGAGGTAGCATCGAACGCGAAGAAAGTAGCAGAGACAGTTGCATCAAACGCTAAGAAAGTAACGGCAACAATTGCATCAGAAGCACCAACTCCATCCAAGCCAGATTCATTGAACGGAACAAAAACTGCCGCAGCTAACGGTAAGGCAAAATCAGCTAAAAATCCCAAACCAGCTGATGTTCAACTAGTCCAGACTGCTGAGGGTCTTAAAGTTGAACCTGGCAAAAATGCAAAAGCCGCAGCAGCCAAAGTAATCAAAGAGCAGCCAACTGAAACAACCTTTGCGCCAAAATATCTTGCTCCTTCGACTACAAGCTCTAATGGTCGTCGGCGTCCAGGGGCGAATATGAGTGCTTATTTAGAGATGGCACGTCAGGTTAAAACACCTAAATAATTGATAGAGACCGTAAGCTTACGGTCTCTATAGATTATAAGGTTAAGATGACTTTGCCAGTTGTAGATGGGGAACTCTCCAATTTAGGAGCGATCGCTTAATTTTCTCCACTACAACTGCATTTTTTAGGGTTGGTTTATTTGCACAACTAATTAGTATTTTTAAGTAACACCAGTCCACTATATAGCTGAAAAGCTGAGTCCCAATTAGTCTGTTCTCTACGCAACAAATGAATGTGAGACTTGATATGACTCAGCATTTCTGTTTGATCTAATGTTGTATCCGCAAAGGACGTGAAATCTGACCAAATTTTGACTTTAGGTAGTTGCTGGTCAATCCAACTCGATAAAATATTCCAATTAATTCTGATTGTATTTTGGCTAGCTTGAGGAATGATTTCTAAACCTTCCTGAAATTCATAGCCGCTATCATCAAATCGGAGAATACAATGTCTACCTGGTATGTGTAAATCACAAAACTGGGCATAGTCTTGTGTTTGAGTTTTCCGTTCCAGTTTACCGCGCACATCTCGATCTACTACTTCCTCGAAAATGGGCAACAGTCCCACTACTCTTGCTGTGACTTCTGACCAGTCAAAAGTGAGAGAACCGAGTTGATTTGCCTCGTTACGGCAAACAACTGTAACCTGTGGGGTAGATGCTTGAAAATATTTGACTTGATAAACTTGAATTTGCTTAATTTGAGCTATTGTTGCCCAAAAGCAAGGAATACCAGCTTGCTGTAACTGTTTGCCGTAAAATTTTAGCTCTCCTACTTGGCCAGTGCGGTACAACCTCCAGCCACGACTTGGCAGTATCAACCGTGCAGTGTAGGGGTCTAGCTGCATAATCTGGGCAAATTTTAGAGATGCTTCTGTTTTAATCTCGTTACTGAGAGGCTCTAAAACTAATACGCCAAGTTCGGTATTATTCGGTTCAGATTTTGCTTGAGAAATGGCTCTTTGTCTTTCTTCAAGCTCCATTTCTTGTAGTCGTCGCAAACCTTCGCGTGCAAGGGTTATTATTTTGGTATTTCTTGTATCTCGCAGCAGTTGCCGATAAACATTGTCCGCATCCTGGCGCTTTCCAGATACTT
>NZ_JAWJTF010000218.1:0-3730 GCF_048836525.1 Nostoc sp. CALU 546 | reverse complement strand
CCTTCAACCGTCCTTATATAGGTGAAATACCTTTCCCCACCTCTGGATTAGTAGGAGTCAAATCAGCGAAAGGAACGGGGAAAACTACGGCATTGCAAGGCGTTGTTCAACAAGCAAAAAATCGAAACCAACCCGTTTTGTTAATTACTCACAGAATCCTACTTGGAAGATTTTTGTGTGAAAAAATTGGTATTCAATGGGGAACACATAAAGAAGATGGTGAGAAAAAAATTAATAAAACACTTACCCCTGCTCCTCCCATTCTCCGCTCTCTCTTTCCTCAGCAATCCCTGGGATTGTGCGTTGATTCGATTTGGAAACTTAACCCGGAAAATTGGCGCGGGGCGATAGTAATTTTAGATGAAGTAGAGCAATCTTTATGGCATCTGTTAAATAGTAATACTTGTAAGCACAAGCGGGTAAAAATATTAAAGTTATTCCAGCAACTTATTGCAACAGTTTTAACAAGTGGGGGATTGGTAATTGCCCAAGATGCTGATTTATCAGATGTTTCACTTGAATATTTACAAGGATTAGCAGGAATTAAATTAACACCTTGGGTAGTTCTCAACCAGTGGAAACCTCAGCAAGGTTGGGATGTGACTTTTTATGATTCACCGAATCCTACACCGCTAATTCACCAACTAGAACTGGATTTACTTGCGGGACGTAAATGTTATGTTACTACCGATAGTCGGGCTGGGCGTTATAGTTGTGAAACAATTGAACGTTATCTGAAAGAACGGCTACAAAAATTACGGCGACAATTTCCTAAAACTCTAGTAGTTAGTAGTCACACTACAAACACACCTGGTCATGCAGCAGTTGATTTTATTGCAGCAATTAATCAAAAGATATCTGAATACGACGGCGTTTTTGTTACCCCTAGTCTTGGTACAGGAATTAGTATTGATGTTCAACATTTTGATCGAGTTTATGGCATTTTTCAAGGGGTAATTCCTGACTCGGAAGCAAGACAAGCTTTAGCAAGAGTCCGGGATGATGTACCGCGTGTTGTCTGGTGTGCTAAACGAGGTATTGGTCTAATTGGTAGTGGGAGTACAAATTATCGCTTGCTATCTGATTGGTATCAGGAAAATCAAAAAGAAAACTTAGCTTTGCTGAGTCCATTACATAAAATAGATGTAGATTTACCCTTAGTTTATGACCCGATTCATTTGCGAACTTGGGCGAAGTTATCTGCAAGAGTCAATGCTTCTATTCGTCTCTATCGGCAATCGATGCAAGATGGTTTAATTGCTGATGGGCATCAAATTCAGGTGCGGAGTAATGCGGTTCACAATAATATTATTCGAGATTTACGTCTAGCTTTTCTAGCAACTGATGCTGATGATTTAGCTACCCGCAAAAGGTTAATTTTAGAAATTGTTAAGGTTCAAAAAGATTGGGCACAAAGTCGTCAAAAAGCTAAAGAAATTAAACGTAAAATTAAAGAAATTAAGCAGCAGAATCAATTATCGGTAGCATCTGCTGTAGCTAATGCTAAAGATATTGATTATGTGGAGTATGAGCAGTTATTAGTTAAGCATTCCCTAACGGATGGAGAACGCAACCAAATTAATAAATATGTTCTTAGACAAAGATATGGTGTAGAAATTACTCCTTGGCTGAAATTGCAGGATGAACAAGGATATTATCGTCAGTTGTTAATCCACTATTATTTAACCCATGAAAGCGAATATTTTCACGTTAGAGATGAGCAAGAATGGCATCAACAATTATCTTGGGGTGAAGGTAAAGTTTTTCTCCCAGATTTAAAAACTTATACGCTCAAGGTTGAAGCTATGAGAGCTTTAGGGATGCTTCAGTTTCTTGAAGAAAAACGCGAATTCAGTGAAAATGATCCAGATTTGATATTGCTAAAAAATATTGCTTTTCAGCATAGTAAGCATATTAAAAGAGCGCTTGGTATTAACTTAGTTGGAGAAAAAGAGCAGGTTTCAGCAATAAAAATACTTGGACGATTGTTAAATTTGTTGGGTTTGAAGCTGAAGCGAGTAAATGAGGTTTATCAAATTGATTTAGAAACGCTATATGATGGTAGGGAGAAAATATTTGCTGTTTGGCATCAACGAGATGAGTTGATGTTGGCTCATGTTAAGAGTGTTGGTTATGAATTGCCTGATTATTCTTCAGACTGGAAATTTGAAATTTTACAAACGAAGTCTGAAAAGATAGACCACAGTTTATCTACCTATACTTTCCCATTATCCAAGATATAAGAATTAAGTTTAAATTTAGATATTGATGATTGAGGACTAGTTTATGTTCAAGTACAATCCTTTGGACTGCCTACCTTCGTCGGCAGAATTACCAGATTCAGATAATACCCCTGTGGATAACGAACTCCAAATATTAATTCCCAACTTATTGTTAGCCATCTTAGCCTCGATTTGGCAAAACCGCGATGACTGGTTTTTCGGTATTAACATGGGTATTTATCATACACCAAATATTGGAGCTATAGTTCCTGACGGTTTCTTGAGTTTAGATGTAGAACGTTTTGTTGGAGAAAATGGACGTTCTAGTTATGTTTTGTGGGAAGAAGAAGGCATTCCGCCAATTTTAGCTTTAGAAGTTGTTTCTCAAACTTACAATGGCGAATACGAACAAAAAAAAATTGATTATGCCGAATTAGGCATTTTGTATTATGTCATTTATGCACCAACTCGCCTCCGCCGGAAGCGTCAACGCTTGGAAGTTTATCGCTTAGTTGAAGGTAAATACATTTTACAAACAGGGGATAAAATTTGGATGCCAGAAATTGCTTTAGGTATTGGACGGGAACAGGGTACTTATCAAGGAAGGATGCGAGAATGGTTATATTGGTATGATGAGGATGGTAACAGATACTCAACACCAGAAGAACAATTGCAAAATCTGTTAGCCAGACTACAACAGCAAGGAATTGACCCAAACACACTTTAAATAGTTGAGAGTTAACCGCTAATTAATAATTACAATATGAAAGTTGATAAATAACAGATAGTTATGATTCGTTTACAGCTTGTCCAAAAGTATCTACTTTCAATTAACTAAAACTGGTTCGCAAGATTAAAACAAAAAATTATTGCAACAGGTACAATAGTAGTTGTAATTTTTTCAAAATATATCGTTAAGAATCCTGATGCTTTAGGCTAGATAATGTCAAAAGCCAAAAAAATTATATGAATGCGGAAGATTTTTTCAACCAAGGATTAAAGTATAATTTACAAGGGGAGTATCAAGCCGCGATCGCAGCTTACACCCAAGCAATCACGTTAAACCCTGATTATGCCGAAGCTTACCACAATCTAGGGCTGATCTTAAGTGGTCAACTCAAAGATTATCGTACTGCGATCGCTAACTTCAATCGCGCCATCGAAATCAATCCCAATTTTGCCATAGCGTATTACAACCGGGCTAATGCTCGTTACTTTTTAGCCGATTATCAAGGCGCGATCGCAGATCATAACGTAGCTTTACAAGTAGATCCCAATTTAGCGCAATCTTACCACAGCCGAGGGAATGCCTACTTTGCTTTGGAAAACTACGACCAAGCGATCGCAGATTATATCCAAACAATAGAAATGAGTACCCAATTAGCTGATAACATCAATATTGATATTGCCAACGCTTATCATAATCGCGGCGTGACTCGTTTTGAACGTGGCGATCATCAAGGAGCGATCGCAGATTTTCAGCAAGTTTTACAATGGCATCCCCATTT
>NZ_JAWJTF010000229.1:0-3452 GCF_048836525.1 Nostoc sp. CALU 546 | reverse complement strand
GTTCGAGAAGTAACTCGTACCTATCTAGCTAAAGTTAGTGGAAGTGGGGGAAATGATATGGGGCTTGGTCAGCATGAAGTTACAGTACTTGTAACTGCTGGCTTTACTCCCCTAGAACAAATTAACGGGCAAGCAGTACCGCAATCAGATTTCTATGCATTAGGGCGAACGCTAGCATATTTAGTAACTGGAATTCGTGTACTCGACCTGCCAACAGACCCAAACACAACAAGACTTATCTGGAGAAATAAAGCACGACACATTGAAAAACCCTTTGCAGATTTGCTAGATGATTTGATGGCTCCGGCACCAGCGAAGCGTCCACTATCTACACAAGCCCTTTTGCATGGTTTGGAGCAATTACCATTTAAATCAAAACTTCATCGTGTAATCACATCGAGTTCATTTCAGGTGGGTGCGGTTGTTTTAGCGGCTTTAACTGTTACTGGCTTGTTCTATATATCTCTCCCTTTTATAGCTAATTATTATCTAAATCAAGCTAAAAAAGCTTACCAAGAAAATCGTTTGATAGATGCTCAAGGAAATTTTCAAACAGCGATTAACTTAAATTCTGAACTATCCCCTATAGTAGCAGATTATTTTTTAGAACAAGGTAAGAAAGCTTACAATGAAAACAAATTGGTGGATGCTGAAAATAATTTTCGGATAGCAGTTAAATACCAAGCTGATTTGACTTATTCAATCTCCAGTTTCTATCTTGGTCTAGGATTTCGCAACAAGGACGATCCTCAGCTTGCTAGAAATAATTACGAACTAGCTATAAAATATAATCCTAAAGATGATAGTGCTTATAATAATTTAGCAGTAGTATGTCAGCAATTACAAGATTATACTTGCGTAAGTAATACTTATGAAAAAATTTTTAAATTAAAGCCTAATAAATGGGAGTCACACTACGGGTTAGGATTTTTTTATGATGGACAAGGTAAATATGATTTAGCTGAGAAGCAATATAAATTAGCTATTAAAAGTAGTAATGAAGCTATATTTGCTATTGCAGCTTTATCAAGATTGAAGAATAAAAGTGGTGATTATAATACCGCTGTTACTTTAGCTTTACAAGGTTTAAGTAAAACTGAGAATAGGGAGTTACAAGCTTCGTTCTACAAAGATTTGGGCTGGTCAAGATTAATGCAAAATAGATTGAGTGAGTCCAAAAAATATTTGGAAAAAGCGATTGATTTAGATGGTCAGAGAATAGATGCTTACTGCCTATTATCTCAAATCCAAGAAGCTTTAGGTAAAAATGATGATGCTAGAATTTCTATAGCAGCATGCATTTTAGGTAAATCTGGTCTGCCGGAAGTTATTATATGGAGAGAAGATTTACTAGATCGTATTCTCAAAAAGTGATAATCTGCTAATCAGTGATATAAATAGCAAGAGAAAGTGAGAACTAGTAGAAAAATTATTGTATTGTCCTGCTTGAGCATCCTTCTGATTAAAGATGCGCCACTTTTGGCCAGCGTACCTCTTATAAGAGTAACAAGAAATCAGGTTCGCTGTAACCCGCCACTTGGAAGAGTAATGAATAAAGGAGACAAACGTTTTGAGCCAGGAAGTTTAGTTTGTCAGGGAGAGCGATTAGAAGTTTTGAATGGTGGTTATGTAAAATTCTTATGCCTGAGTTCAGGAAATATTTTAGATTTATCAAGTGGAGCTATTCCTTCTGATAAATGTACAATAACTGATACATCTAGTTCTAGTTGCAATCCAAGTAATATAGATGTCTGCTTAATCCGAAAAGGTGGAACAGGAGAAGAGGATGAGCCTAAAATTATTTATCCTTATACCAGTTCATTAATGAAAACTCGACCAGACATAGCTTGGCGTTCTGTTCCAGGTGCTACTTCTTATAAAGTGAGAGTAAAAGGGTATGAGTTTGAATGGGAAAAAACTGTAGATAAAAATAGAATTACTTACCCTCCAGAAGAAAAAGAATTAGCATTTGATCAAGCATTCAATATCTCTATTATCGCTTATAGAAAAGATTCTCCTCCCACTGCGGATTCGTTTGTAGTAAACTTGTTTTCTGAGCAGGAAATTAAACGGGTTTTAGATATAGTAAAGCAAATCAATTCTCTAGGTTTACCTCAAGATGAAGCTGTTCTTGACATAGATGCTGTATATGCATTTAGAGGTTTCTTGGATGAAAGCCTTGAAATATTAAATAAGGCAGTCAGGGCAGGTAGTAAAAATCCGACCATTTATAGAGTATTAGGTGAGCGCTATTTTGAAGCAGGTTTACCAGACGAAGCTAAACGCCAATATTTGACTGCATCTGAATTAGCGAAAAAAAATAACAATTCATCTGAGTTTAAAAAAGTGGAAGAGGGGTTAAAAATAATAGATTTTTACAACCAACTACCAACGATTAAAAAGGGTGCCCAGTAGTAAGGATGAGCATATTTAGGATTTGTCATTAATGCTAATTGCGCCTGTCTTAACGCCTCTGCTTTAGTTAAACCCTTTCTTAATCCTTTGTAAAATTCTTCCATCAGTTCAACAGTGGAGTTTGCTTCTACTAACCATAAGGTTGCTACTGTACTTCTTGCTCCTGCTTGTACTGCAACTCCAGCAATTCCTAAAGCTGATCTTTTATTACCCTTAGCGGTTTGACAGGCGCTTAAAACTAACAACTCAATTATATCAGAACTAGCTTGAGTTTTATTTCTTAGTAAGCTGTCAAACTCTCTAATATTAATTTGTCGATCATAAGCTAAAAATCCTGTACGTATAAGTTTAGAGCTAAATTGTCCATGAGTACTAATGTGAACAATAGGAAAATTTTCTTCACTTATTCTCTGCCCAAAGTTAGAACTAGTAAATTCTTTATCTAATAATATAAGTGAAGAATTAGTTAGTTTTCTGACATCTTCTGCTTCTTGTTTTGCTTGGGGTAAAGCTTCTGCTCCTGGAGGAGCATTTGAATCTGTCAAGCTGGGACTGGGTATAGACAGAGCAGCGATGAAAGCTTTCATCTGATCTTGTTGTAAAAGCTTAGGCATTCGGACTCTAGAACCCAAAGTTTCTGAAAAGCTATAGTGCTTCACTAAATAATCTTTCCCGTCATGCAGCAAGTTCATTGGCAGACTTTGGAAAGATTTATCTAAAATAAAGATTAATGTACCGGAGTCAGGCAAATATTTTTTTAAAGGTGCAATTAACTCTTTATATAGCACTTGATAATGTGAAGTAATTATATGTTCCTTAGTATAAACGAGTTTTTCATCTTGTAGAATTTCTAACAAGGTGTTGACATGAGTTCTAACTAATTTTGAATCAACGGAGTGGTGATGAGGGGAGTTGCCTGGAGATTGAACAATTACTTCTATCCTATTGTTCAAATCAATAATGTGAATTATTGCTGGGGTGTCATCCAATTTTTGAAGCTGATTTAAAGCAACAAGGTCGAGTTTGCCGCATTTGAG
>NZ_JAWJTF010000388.1:0-1691 GCF_048836525.1 Nostoc sp. CALU 546 | reverse complement strand
AACTACCTCTACCAGGGTGGGCAAGCAGCTATTGCAAGATTTTGGGAAAGTACAGGCTGACCAAAAAGCTGATGGTAGTTTGGTGACGCAAGCAGATAAATGGGCAGATCAGGAAATTCGAGATGCGATCGCTTCTAATTTCTCTGGTTACGGCATTTTGAGCGAAGAGAGTGATCAGTCATTTCCCGGTACTGAGTGGTGCTGGGTAATTGATCCTCTCGACGGTACAACCAACTTCACACGCGGCATTCCTCTCTGGACAATATCTCTGGGTTTATTGTATCGAGGCACACCCATTTTTGGGTATGTTTACGCACCAACTCTAAATCAAGCTTTTCATGGTTTCTGGGCAGGTTCATCTGGTTTGGCAACACCAATAGGAGCATTTCTCAACCACCACCCCATCCACACAAGTGTTGATAGTCCCAGCAGCAATCACTTTTTTAACCTCTGTTCTCGTAGCACCGCAGTTATCAAAAACGGCTTTCCCTGTAAAATTCGGATGTTGGGTGTAGCTAGCTATAACTTTTTGACGGTTGCTACTGGGGCTACTCTCGGTGGGATTGAGGCGACACCAAAAGTTTGGGATATAGCAGGGGCTTGGGTAATTGTCCAAGCAGCTGGTGGGGTATGGTCATCGCTGAAGTCAGAACCGTTTCCGTTGTCACCAGGAGAAGATTATAGCGATCGCTCTTTTCCTACCCTTGTGGTTAGTCGTCCCGAATTAGTTCCGGTATTTCAACCTTTTCTCGAAGGTGTAAAAATTTAATTTGCTGCCTAAATATTTGAAAAGAGTAATTTTGTCAACCAGCCTAGTGGATAATAGCATACTCGATATTAAACTTAACAAAACCCTAGTTCAACAAAGAATTGAGTATAAATAAAGCTGGTAATAATCCTGATTTAAGTGCAAAACCAGTGTAGTTATTAATTTAAGTAGTGTTGTGACTTTCATTACACTGGTTAATTTAGTATAAAAAATTTTATGTTGTCTAATCTAGATTTAATTCGAGAGTTTGTGCAAAACTCTATTCAAAAAAAAGATATTTTGTTGTCAAATCCTGCTTTGACAGCGCAAACAGTGTATAAAATCAACCAACTGACAGCAAAATCTGAAGGCGTAATTGCCACTGTTCAACTATCTAACACCTTATCTGAATTCTCGATTTCTCCAAAATCAACCCAGTGGGAATTGATCAATCAGGCATTAGCAGAATATAGTTATATCCTCAAAGGAGAAGTAGATAGTCGGGGTTTCTATCAGTATCAATACTGCGAAGTTCCCAAAGGCTATCAGATGAACTGTACTAAATGTGTCATTCTATGGCGAGCCTGGTGGAAATATTGCAAGCATAGTTCAAGATCAGGGATTCCGTTAGAACTTCTGATTAGAACACGAGATTCATGGTATCCAATTAGAGATTTAATTATCAGTGACGGACTTCTCTATATCAAAACCTTGGGAAGTGAGATTGCACTTGGCTCAGAAGACTTAGTTACTTGGTTAAGCAAAGTTGATGTAACCAAAATTAAAGAAATACCTTCTACAGAGACATAGGTATGGGTATATCAGTACAAATGTTTGCCCTTATATTTGTAAACATTTTTCAAAGTGATTATGACAACATAATTAGGCAAAGGATTTGACATACTCACCGACCTAAAGGCGCTCTTAAGAAGGAGTAATGAGT
>NZ_JAWJTF010000243.1:0-3225 GCF_048836525.1 Nostoc sp. CALU 546 | reverse complement strand
AATTGTCCAGTCTGGAGGAAGCAGAAAATCGTTGGGTGCTTCCCCATCAGCAGCAAAGGGAATACGCGACCAGTTGAAAACCGCTACATCAGGTACTATTGAACGGATACCAAAACTACAGCGCAGTTCTGGAAAGGCATAAGCAATATGCACGCTTTCGGCAACATCATTAATACTGTTGCATAGCCTTAACTGTAATCGGCTATGCTTCCCTTTTGGCATTGGCTTCTGAATAATCTCACCATTAATGTAAACGCTTGCAGGTTTTGTTTCTGGTAGCTTGAGAAACTCCTCCAGAGTCAGGGATTGGGTAATTACCGTAGACATGGCTCCCGAAGAAAAGCAAAGGGGATATCTTTTAGTCTAGCAGTACCGTAGTCTCAAAAACAGTTTCTACTTCTGGCTACCGCCACAACCGCTTGCACACCAGTTAACAAGGCCAAAAAAGCTATGACCGCAAAATGGCTAACACCAGAACAGGCCATTGTCAAAGCCAATCTCACTCTTACATCTGAAACTTTAAAATCTTACATTTCAGAACAACAGGGAAAAACCACTGCTGAAGAACAATTCCAAGCTTTAGGATTGCTATTTGATAGGGAACGCTTGCGTGCAGGCAAACCTAACTTTTTGCAACTTTTAGAACCAGTAAGCGATGAAAATAGCTACGGCGAAGATGAAATCGACTCTCATGAGTTAGACGACGATGAGATACAAACATCTGCTACCAACAATGTAAATCAACCAGAACCATTTATTTTCGAGCAATGCAAAGTTCAAATTGTCATCACGCTACTACCTACAGAACAAACAGGAGATAGACCTGTAATGATTGCTGCCAGCAGTCATGGTGATTTCCCTGTAGTTACCATGCTCAATCAAGAAGAACTCGGTGATTTCCCCCCTCCAATTGTTCAACTACTGGACGAACTCAAAGCCGATTTTCCTAATCGCCAAATTCGCCGGAATATAGCCCAGACTAAAGCTGTCAAAACCAATAAACCCACTACCCAGACTCCAGTTCGCACTGAAACTGCTAGCTCAGATACTACTAAACCAGCCAGTAATACTACGCAGATATCACTGTTTTAAATGCCATGACTACTACAAATAGTAACAAATTACTTGTTATCTACGAAGGTCAACAACACTGGATTCCAGAAGCGATCGCCTTTGACGACCAATTACTACGGGATGCTTTCACTCCTCTTTGTGCTGAACTGGCAAACGCAGACATTGAGCGGAAACCAGGAGAACCCATTCACATCATCAAGAAGCCCGGTAAAAAAGGTACTTCTTCTCTAGATTGCTTGATAATGGCTCCTGAAGAAATCAACCCCGCAGTCCAAATGTGCTACCAAATGCGTCAACGTCAGGTCATAACCGGAATTGACTGGCAAAATGCAGGACAGCTATCAGTCCAGATTGAAGAAGCGATCGCAGCTGGAACAGAATTTTCTGAGTCACTCAACCAAACCCTAAAATCCCTAACAGCCTGCACTCCTACATCTAGCGTTATCCCTGAAGGTTTTTGAGTGCTGATAAAAGGAGTTAGAAATTGACTTGAGGGGTAAATTATTGTCCAAATTACAGCAATTTGCATTTCGGCTGAAGTAGACCCCACACCTACCTCTGTCTCTTTGTTCTTCAATTCACATAATAACGAGTTGCACTAAAATATGTCTCACCTCGTACCCCACAGTATGGCAGAGGCAATTTATAGTCTTTATCAGTGCCAATTTACCTTAGATGCCACAGAATCACTCGATTATCTGGAAACTCAACTCAACATTTACTCCTTACTAGCACTGTATCAGCACTATTTTCCCACTGAATGGAAAGCTAGCCAAGCCACTATTTACTCACCTACAGATGTAGATTGCCATAGTCCCAGAGAACTGGAATTTATTGTACTGATTTACACTCATCTATTTCCGTTATCCCACTGGACTGTAGAAACAGCCTACGAACAAAGATTGCATAGCATTCCTATTACCCCAATGGGTATTGACTGGACAATGGATGGAGAAATTGAACATCTCAAAGATGGCTGGCAACTACTTTTACCTTTTAGCCATGACAGTCGCCGTTGGCTCGATGACATACACCCAGAAGGTAGCGATTGGTTTGATAGTGAATTTGGAATTTACGAAATTACCTACACTGACATCGACCACCCAGACAAAATTGACTACAAAAAACTGAAACGGCAGTGTCATCACTTAGATAATCCTTTAAAGTTTCTGCCTTTAACTTTAAAGCTGCTAGATCATGAAACTAAAAACCTTTGGTTAGATGAGTACGCAGACGATTATTACTACCAACCTTACTGCGCCTCTCTACCTTGGTCAAAAGCATCTATTGATTTACTGACCAGAAAATGGCAGCAAGCCGACCGAATGCTGAACTGTGCAGCCGACTTAATTGATTGGCTAGAAGCAGACTTAAAACCTCATGCTCAAATCCTACTAAAACTATGGAAACAAGCATTGAAACCACGTTAATCGACGTTACATCGACACCAATTCTATCCAGCGAAATTCTACGAGCAATTTTGGCAGACCCTCCCCGAAAATCTCCAGTAATTCAAGCGGAATTGCTGTTTTTGGATGGCATTTACATCTTCCACCACCGAGACAAAGAAATTGCCGATGCTCATATTTACAAATGTATCTCACCCGCAGCCCTGAGAACTGCTTTCAGCAATGAACCAATTGATACTGGTTGGATGGAACCAGGAATTGTGCGCTGGGGTACGGGCAGTACAGACACATACTTGGTAAAATTTATCCCACCAGCCACTCATACAATCAATTGCGATGAACTTGGATCTTTAACCGTTCCGCTACCTGCAATGGTGTTTGTGGGCAAGGGATTAAAGTATTGGGTTTGGGCAATTCAAGAACAGGAGTTTAGTCCTCAAGCACCAGCCTTTCATGTGCCACTACCCAATGTCTACAGTTCTGGACAGGTGTGTTGGGGAGTGAACGAACCACCTGCTGCTAATGGTCTATCAATTAACCATGCTTGGAATTTGTTTATTTCCAGTATTTTCACTAACCATTTAACAATAAGTAAATCACAAAAATACCGCAAGGATGTTCGCCACCAACTTCTAAAACTGCACAAAAGATGTAGACGTGCAACCTATCCTGTATCTGACCTTGTGCCTATCGGCAATCAGAAAAGTGTCGCTATACTTGTGCAGGAAATCCTCGATGAACC
>NZ_JAWJTF010000324.1:0-2236 GCF_048836525.1 Nostoc sp. CALU 546 | reverse complement strand
TTTAGGTGCTTGGAAAGAAAGTGGCAGAGGGCAAAAATATATTTTCTTCCTCCTGCCTCCTGCCTTTCTTCGGTCAATATGAATTTGCCAGACTAGTAGACTGGGCTGGAAAAAGTTTCGGTAAGAGAAGGCTAGACGATGATTACAACCTCCGGCCTTTTTCAGGCTGCGATCGCCGCTAACAAAAATAGGCTATCTACCAAAATTGTGCTTAAAACTGCGCCACCAAAGGCATACCAGTGCCTTTGATTTCGACCTAAAGCGAAAATCCCGACTGTTAGTAGCACTAAGGCAAGAATTATTGCCCAACTTTGTCCCCAGGGTGTTTGTACTTGCATGAGGGCATTTTGTAAGATTTGCGGTGCTACATCTGCATCTACTCTCATAATTTGCCGCCAATAGGGCATCAAATCTACTAGATAAAAATATACATCTGTTAAAGCTGTACCGAGTAAAGAACCTAAATAAAACCAGCTACCTACCTTGCCCCAATTCTTCATTAGACACCAGCAAGCAAACGGTAAACCTATAGATTCCACTGGCAGATGCCATAAAGGTTCCCAACGTAACCAGCCCCAGTAAATCGCCCCTGCTAACCAACTCCCGCTAAATCCTAAGAGTAAATCTCCCCAGACGTAGGTTGCAGTCCGTGACATTAAGCTAAAACTTAGCCACACCCAAAATGCTGTAAGCGCTAAACTCAGATTTGGTAGCGATCGCACTATTGGCGCTTCTATAAATACTGGCACTGTTACCAAAAACACGGCTGCCGCAAACACCAACCAAGTTTGTCGCTCAGAAGTAGATAAAGGGAGAGAGGGAGAAAAAGAGAGTGTAGATTCCAGTTGCCTGATACCATTCTGCCCAGTATCAGCCAAATCCAACTCGGTATCAATAGAAGGGGTAGAAGCAGTGTAGGAGGACAGTGTATTATTAATCAATGTTTTTAATATTTGTTACTAAACTTTATCTTATTTAAGATATCACACTTTAAAATCCCCCCCTAGGGCATTGTAATTATACTGAAATTTCGGGGAGCGCTGGCATAAACGAAACAAAACGTCCTGCGCCATACTTAATTTATTCAAAGTTGTACTATTTACAGAACTCCTCTGTAGTGCATTGTGAATGAGCGATTACTGAAAGATGAGCGGTAAAATTTGAAAATTAAAAAGTGAACTGTCATGAGTCCACTAAATATTAAAGTTTGATGAATTTCCGAAATTGCGTTGACTTATTGAGATGGGTGTAAGAACATAGTCAGCGTCTTCGATGATGTTATTGATTCAGTCAAATTGACTTTTCTACAAGACTAGGTGCTATTGAGAGTATATAAAAGAACATCATCATCTAAATAATTATGTATATAACAGAAAAAAGGTATTAATTGCATATGGAGTTTATTCAAGCTTTTATTTTGGGTATTGTTCAAGGTATTACAGAGTTTTTGCCCATCAGCAGCACTGCACATCTTCTGATTGTGACAAAGGTATTTGGTTGGAAAGAGCTAGGTTCTAAAGATTTTGTTGATGCAATTCAATTTGGTAGTGTTATAGCTATTGTTTGGTATTTTTGGTCACTAATTTCTAGTATTGTCAAAGGTGGAATCGAAGCGCTGAAAGAGAAAGACTGGCAACGTGAGGAATGGAAAATTCTTGTTGGTATTGCAGTAGGAACAATACCTGCTTTAATTACCGGTTTTATTTTAAAAGATATTCTACCGGAGAGTGCATTAATAATTGCCATTATGTCAATTATTATGGCAATTTTACTAGGGTTAGCAGAAAAAATTGGCACTCGCAAGCGAGGTTTCGATTCATTGCAGATTCGGGATGGTATTTTAGTTGGACTGGGACAAACACTTGCTTTGATTCCCGGTGTTTCTCGTTCTGGTTCAACGTTGACAACTGCCTTATTTTTAGGATTAGAACGCGATACAGCGGCGAAATTTTCATTTTTATTAGGGTTTCCAACTCTTACCATTGCTACCCTGTATAAAAGCCTAAAAATATTCAATTTATTTCAAGCCCAACAGTTGCCAGATAACATTGTTGGATTGTTAATTGTCGGGATTATTTCAACCTTTATTTTTTCCTACCTATCAATTGCATTTTTGATCAAATACTTACAAACCAAAAACACTTTGATTTTTGTTTGGTATAGATTAGCGTTCGGTAGCGCTATTTTAGCTGCGATCGCAGCAGGTTGGAAAGGATAATAGTTATTAGTTATTAGT
>NZ_JAWJTF010000372.1:0-1814 GCF_048836525.1 Nostoc sp. CALU 546 | reverse complement strand
ATGAGCAACTGCCGAACCCGAAGGGATTAAATTGAATTAATTTCCAAAGCTAATAAACCAATCCTATTCATAGAGGAATATCAACATGGCTGAAATCAAGATATATAGTGCGGTTGTTTGCCCTTATGCTCACCGTTCGCGTTTGGTATTGCAAGAAAAAGGCATCGAATTTGACTTGATTGAGATTAATTTGCAGAACAAGCCGGAGGGATTTACAGATATTTCTCCTTATGGAAAAGTGCCTGCACTTGTACATAATAATCACCGAGTTTGGGAATCGGCAGTAATTAACGAATATCTCAACGAAGTATTTCCAAATCCGCCGCTTTTACCTAGCAGTTCCATTGCTAAAGCACAAGCTCGAATCTGGATTGATTTTGCTAATACTCGATTCGTTCCGGCTTTTTCTACTCTCTTGCGTAGTCCTGATATCCAACAGCAAGAAGCAGCTAAACAAGAACTATATAAACATCTGGAATTTATCGAGAATGAAGCTTTTGGGAAGTTATCAGGAGACGGCCCTTACTGGTTTGGCGAATCCGTTAGTCTGGTTGATTTCACCTTTTATCCCTGGTTTGAGCGTTGGGCTGCACTGAAGCACCATCGAGGCTTTGCACTACCAGAAGAATTTACTCGTTTACGTCAGTGGAAAAAGGCTTTAAAACAACGTGATTCTGTAGTGGCGATCGCTAATAGTAAGGAGTTTTACATAGAGCGATATGCTAGATTTGCTACCCCTGTTGCTGTCTAATACTACTTTTTGGTAGTCACAAGAATTGTATCTTTCCCTAAGTTTTCGCCGCCCAAAATCTTTTTGAGCGGCGAAAAACTAAAGATACTGGAGAAACTATGAATTTAGGTATAATCGCAAGTCTGCTATAAATTGGGCAACTTGATCCTGGCGGAAAATTAGCTAGATAGTAGTGAATCTTCTGTCACCAAGCTTGATCTGCGGAAATAGGAAGCAGAATTGAGTCCCATTGCGTTGCAATGTTGAGCGCACTTGCGGCAAATAGTGGCACAGAACATCATTGTGGCATCGCTGCTCATTTGTTCACAAGCTAGGGCGGTGCGATCGCAAATTTGGGCGCACAAACTACAGGTGTTTCCCATAAACTCAGAACCGTCATTAATCATGTTGACGCACATCATGCACATTTCTGCACAGTCCCGCAACATGGACATCATAGCCATATCCATGTATTTACCACCCTGACTCTTGCAGTATTTGAGGGTATCAATGCAAGTAGTTTGGCATTCAATAGAGATTTGTTTGCAAGCTTCCATTTCAGTGAATATAGATTCGGTTGTCATCATAGAAATAGTCTCCTTGTTGTCGCCGTTAGTGGTGTGGCTGACTTAATTAGCAAGGTAAAACTTTATTTTTGAGAAATCAATAGATTCTGGAGTTCTAGCAATTTGAAGGCCCATATACCTATATACTTGACGTAAATTAAGCGGCTTTTCATATTTAATTGGGAGCTATTTGACTAAAATCCTTATTTATTAAGGGCTGAGACTCTTTTGTTAGTTATAGCGAATTACTTAATATCTAGAATTGACTGTCGGTTTATTTGATTTGTCTGCCTACTAGATCGAAAAACAGTTGAAAGATAATACCCTTTTATTTCCTAGCGTATAAACCGTCAAAGCTTTGTCAACTAAAGATTATAGCTATATCCATCATTGAAACAACTCATTAGTTGAAAAAACGCTATGAGTACATTTTCTTATATTTCAGTAATATTAAATTTTCATGACTTTATTAAGCCATAGTTCATCATGCAGTGGTGGTTTGCAGTTCCTACAAGTCG
>NZ_JAWJTF010000268.1:0-2858 GCF_048836525.1 Nostoc sp. CALU 546 | reverse complement strand
TAGCTAGAACCCGAACGGGTGTCTCTACCAGGTTCAAAAGTTTGAGCTACCTTCTCAGATTGAATGGCTGAGGAAGGCTGTGTTGATTCTATAACTAAGTCAGATGCAGAATTAAGATTAGCCGCAGGAGTTTCACTTATTTGTTCTGCCTGATTTGTAAGAGCATTAGTAGAGGGAGAATTTGTATTTTCAGCACTAGCTGGTAAAATACTACCAATAATAGCCACAGTAGCACTCGCTAGCAGAATAGAAGTGCGCTGGAAAAGAGTTGTAATCATAAATATTCCTTGCTTTTCATCCTCTTGTTTCTAGTATTGGCAACAAATGTGAAGAGAAAGTGACAGATATTAGATATTAACTTTTTGCTCATAATTTGGTGAAAATTGTTTGATTTTGTGATGGCTTTATTCAAGTAGAAAACATAGTTAAAAGTAAAATGCCTAACTTATTAAATAATTCATCTGTCTGGATACTGCAAATGTATAATTCTTTAGGCACAAATTAACCAGAAAGAAAATTTATATCTTTTGATAGTTGGCTTATAATTTATATAATTTGATTTGGATGAAATAAAGAAAGATTTTATCGAGAATGCTTGTGTCTGCGTTGATTATTATCTCTATCCGAATTAGGTTCTTGAGATTCTGGAGATTCGTTGTGATTTTTGCCGGAAGTATGGATAGCATATTCTTCTGGCACAATCGGAGAGCCGTCTATTTTAGCGTAAATTTTAGTAAATTCTGCTCCTAGAAATAAGATGTGAGCGGCATAATAAATCCATGTATTTATAATTACAAACGAGCCAGCGACACCATAGGCAGAACCAATGTCAGTCTGACTGAGAAATAACCCAAAGAAAAACTGACCAATCATAAATAAGATGGTGGTAATTGCCGCACCCACTCCAGCACACCGCCATGCAACTTGAGCGTCGGGTAAAATGGTATATATTGCGGCAAATAGAAATGTCAAAATACCAAATGAAAGTAAAAAGCTGAGAAATTGCCACAGAAAACTTAAGCCAGGTAATAAATCGCTTAAGTAATTAACTGTGACGAATAAAAGGTTTCTGACTATATAAGAAACAAATAGTAAAAAAGCAATGACTAACACCATTGCAAAAGATAAAACTCGTTTCCGTAAGAAATGAAAGATTTGTCAAGATATTCATAGACTTCGATACTCTTGCTCTCTATATCTGTGCGTGAGCTTTTCATCTTTTTCATTTGGTAATGCGGAGAATTTTATCCTGCTGTGAAGGGCAACTCCCTCGTCCATCACAGTTACTAGTTGTGACATACAACTCGCCATCTGGCCCCATAATTGCCTCTCGGAGTCGTCCGTATTTACCTTGCAAATACACCTCATGACGCTCGACTTTCTGGGGTGATTGTGGGTTGAAAACGACACGCTGCAAGTGTTCGGAACGAAGGGTAGGAATGATTAAACTACCCTTCCATTCAGGAATAGAATTTCCAGTATAAATTGCTGCTCCACCTGGAGGTAAGGCTTGACGCCAAACAATGGACGGAGTGATAAGTCCTTCTCCTGATTCACAACGGTAGATGGTAGGCCAGCCGAGGTTGTCTCCTGCTCTGGCGACACTGACTTTATCGTGACCACTTCTACCTAACTCACCACTGGGGCCGTGGTCTGTTACCCATAGTGTTGATGCATCATGCCAATCAAACCCTTGAGTGTTGCGAATACCAGAGATATATACAGGATTTTTGGGAAAGGGATTGTCTTGCGGCACTTGTCCGTCTGGCGTCACACGCAAGATTTTCCCAGCAAGGCTATTAACATCCTGGGAACTTTGCGGATCTCTCGCATCGCCAGTCCCAATATAGAGCATTCCATCAGCACCAAAGCGAATGCGACCACCATTGTGATACACTGCTACGGGAATGTTGTCGAGAATTATTCTATCTGACGAGGCACTGAGTCCATTTTCGGATAATTGCCATCGTTCAACGCGATTCACCTGCGACCCATTTCTATCAGCAGTATAGTACACGTAAAAAAGTCGGTTCTCGGCAAAGTTGGGATGAGTCGCAATGCCAAGTAAACCACCTTCCCCGCTATCTGTAACATTAATAGTGGCTACAGGTTTTTGGATAAGTTTACTATCCCGCACGAGGCGAACGCGTCCAGGTCTTTCACTGATTAACATATCTTGGTTTGGGAGAAAGGCAATTCCCCAAGGAACTTCAAGACCCGTTACCACTTCTTCAGCCTGTACATTTACCTCCCCTTGTGAACCAAAGCCATTGTCAACGAGAGTACACACTTGATTGTTGGTAGAAGTTTTTTGACTGACTGGTTCAGTTGTTTCTATTTCTTGATTGTTAGTGTTTGCCGACTCAGATGTTGGTGAAGCACAAGAAGAAATTCCCAGTGCAAACATGGCAACAAGTAGTTTTCCTACAACAATTCTTGTCATGTTCATAAGTATATTTTTCCAAAAATTTCTGCTTGTGTAGCCTTTCAAATAGCTAATTGAAGAAGACTTAAAAATTCAAAATTTAGGAACAAAGGCAAAGACTCCGTTCCTAACTCCTGAATTCTGATTTATCCATTAGATAACAGTGTTATAGAAACATTCTGTAAATTTACTAGGGATAGAAGTGGTGTTTTGACTATCCAGTTACTATTATAAATATACTCAACCTCATAGCCTCTATCCACAGACCTACTTCAAGCCTAACAGAGTCGAAGGCAAGTAGTTTCTCGGAAAGAGGTTGGAAAACTTAGTGGTGGGTGTCAAATCGATACCCACCACTAAATTTTCGGAGTTGCTGATTGCGGTATGAAAAATAATTTTGTGTGATTTCAAAATCCTTGTAGAGACGTTGCAT
>NZ_JAWJTF010000223.1:0-3542 GCF_048836525.1 Nostoc sp. CALU 546 | reverse complement strand
CACCCCAAGCAGCACGAGAATTAAAGACAGCGACGGATCAACTGATGGAGCGCCTGAAAGCGATCGCCACTAAACCCACTCCTGGCGGCGGTAGAGTCACTCCCCAGCCTCCCTTGGAATATCGTTATACGGGTGAAGTATTTTTAGAAGTTTTTTGTAATCCTAATATCTGGCCAACGCCATTCGCAGCCAAAGTTTTGCTGACTGTCCGCAACGTCAACATCCGCTTGACTACGGAAGCTGAACTTACTCGCATCATTGAAGACATTAATCAGTATTTAGAGCAAGTAGAATAATTGTTGAAATGGTTTTGCTATGCTTTTCAAGATTTTGTCTTAAAAAATACTATACAAATTTTGGATTTTTTCAGAGTTGAGCCAGTTGCTTGCGGAGGTTCACGTTGGTGTCCGTTAGCCCTAGTCAGCAAACTTTTTAAGACGGATTTTGGCTTTGAAGAGCAAGTAGATTGACGCTTCCCTCAACTAAGCGATGAAATGAATTATGAGTCAAAAGTGAAGTTCCTACACTTCTATCGGCTCAATGTAGGAACTTCACAGAATTTACATACTAGACTCAAGCTGTGACACCAGATGGACAGAACAAATGGTTCTGATGCCTTCTTTAACTTGAAAAGTTGTATAAATTCAGACTCTAATACTTCTGTGTTAATGAAAAACGCAAGATTCTGTATGGGGCAATGCTCATGAAAAAACAGAGATTATCCCCCAGATTGGGCGTCTAATCGTTGATGGTGACATCCACACATCGAAAATAAGCTCCCAATCCCAAATCCGAAATCAAACATTGATTTAGTCGTTGTCCCACTGTTCACGACCAATTAGATCGCCAATGCGATCGCGCAACAAAAAGTCACATTTCTCTAATTCACATTCAACGCAAACCCACTCTCTCGCTGGGATGTATTGGCAAAGGGTATATATTGGCTGTTGTCGGCTAATCATTCCCTTTTGCACCAGTCGGCGTGCTTCGTCTTGAATCACATCTAGAGAGTAGTAATTGATAGAAGGCACCGTATTCACACTCATGGTTTTTACTCACAAATTAACACTTACGATAGTGTTCCCGTTAATAATTAGGAACAAACATTACAGAAATTAGACTTGTGGCTAGGATTTTGTAGTTTGCTATACGGAACTATTTTTATTTTGACGCTACACATCCTAAAATAATCTCAAGAAATGTTAAGAAAGTCAACGATTCCTGACATTTCTCGAAAATCCGCTTTACAAAAAAAATTCCAAGTAGTTAACTTAACCTGCATCTGTAGCTGTATGGCTTTGATGCCACAAGTCTGAAAGTCTTGCCATTACTGTATTTAGGCAAGATTTGGTGGGTTGATATCGCGTAGGCGTAGCCCGCCGCAGGCATCGCTCACATATCAAATAATCACCTTAAAGCTATTCATCTAAGGGTAAACAACACAAGAATATTTGTCAGATACTAGGGTATAAACTGTTGCAAAACATAACGGCTAAAGTACACTACTAAGCCTTTTACCTTAGCATCTGTTAACAATTTCTTAAGTAAGGCAGTAATTGCTTGGTTATTTACAGCACTAATATTACATAGGTTTCTTTTGAAAAACATCTGTAAAAGGGTGGAGTAATACTAATTCGTAGCTTGAGACAAGTATCATTTATGCATCTGCATAAAAAAGTTGGTGCTTCTACTACCTTTTTGCGTTGACGATTTTCTCCCTGTTTTGAACTTTAGTTCCAGCCTGTCCCTCTCCAACTAGGAGTTTTGCGTAATAAAACCTTTTGATTCGGCTCATTAGACGGACACGATATGAACCGTCGAATTCACGCAGTAGAGTAAAAACAAAAGCCAAGACAAACAGGAAGCCCATACATGCAACTACCGATCGCTGAAGTAGGTTATGGTCACATTAAAACAGACGCGATCTAGTCACGTCTGTAAACTGTTTGGCGGATTTGCTGAGATTAATTGTTCTGAAGTTACATTGTTATTTAAGTTACTTATTCACTAGATGATTCATCATTTTGATCTGTGCTGTCTTCTACAAGTACCAGATTTTCTGGAGGACGGTCATGATTAAGTTGGTTTAGTAGTGCCAATACTTTATTACCGCGTTCGATGGAGCGATCTTCGAGAAATATCACCTCTGGTGTACGACGTAGGCGTACCCGCGCCCCAAGTTCGCTGCGGACATAACCCGTAGCGGACTTTAAGCCTGCCATTGTTTCTTCTTTAGCTTCATCTGTACCATAGATGCTGACGTAGATTTTGGCGTGTTGGAGATCGCCAGAAACATCAACATCAGTAACACTAACCATTCCAGTACCCACACGGTCATCCTTAATGCCGTTGAGCAGCATTTGGCTAACTTCCCGTTTGATCAGTTCAGCAACGCGGGAAACCCGACGATTTGTAGCCATAAAAATTTCGCCTCATCACAGAGGTTGTACGACAAAAATAGATGCAAGTTGGTTAGACAGTACTTAGCGGGAGCAACGCTAAGAGCAACCGTCTGTGGGGCATAGCCCCGATATAGCGCTAGTCTAGATTGGACTTAAGCCCAGCATTGCCCGTAGAGTGAAAGTAAGGAAGACTAGGCTGCTCACAAATAAACCCAAGAGGGCGATCAATGTGACCGGACGCTTCAACAGTGGCACTAATGGTGCAAAGGTGTTCAGAAACAGTCCTAAGACAATAGTAATTAAGTACCGGGGGTAGCGAAAGACGTTATCCCAAAATCCGTCAAACATCTGAATGTAAACTGCCTTGTTATATACTTACGTTTGTTTTGATATGCTTTATCTACTCAATTGTAATATATGTGGCTGGAAAATTAGCCAGTTAATATAAAATACGGCTCGTCGGTTATATTGGCTTTATTTAGTCGTGATTATTTTCAGTTAAATCGTAAGTAAATGGTAATTCAAATCCCCAAAGAAACTAGCCCGCGTCCATTTTTGAAGTGGGCTGGGGGTAAAAGTAGGTTGATACAGCAATATATTCCTTATTTTCCCAAAAGTTATAAAAATTACTATGAGCCATTTTTAGGTGGTGGTGCAGTTTTTTTCTATCTCCAACCAAGTGCAGCTATTTTAACTGATATTAATGCCGAGTTAATTAACACTTATTGTTGTGTTAGAGATCATGTTGAGGATTTAATTTCTCTATTGAAAGAGCATAAAATCCGACATAACAAAGATTATTACTATAGTATTAGAAACAACTCTGTTGGTACTGATATAGAAAAGGCTGCTCGTCTAATTTATCTTAATAAGACTTGTTTTAATGGTCTTTATCGAGTTAATTCACAGGGGAAATTCAATGTGCCTCTAGGCAGATATGAAAATCCCAATATTTGTTCTGAAAATTTACTGAAAGTAGCCTCCGTAGCACTTTCTCATGCAGAAATTAAACAAGCAGATTTTACAGAAGTGCTAAATCATGCAACTAACAATGATGACTTTGTATTTTTTGATCCACCCTACCATCCTATCAGTGAGACTAGTTATTTCACTGCTTATAGTCAAAATTGTTTTAGTAAA
>NZ_JAWJTF010000222.1:0-3581 GCF_048836525.1 Nostoc sp. CALU 546 | reverse complement strand
CTGCATAACTTGCATTACATCATTGCGTGTCAGTCCCGCCAGTACTAAATGCTCTATTTGACCCTTTGGCAAATCGTAATCAGCAGCCCAATCTTGTCCTACATCTCGCACTGTTAGAATAATATGCAGATTTTCGGGCAGCCGACGAGAAAGATAAGGAACAAGCTTCCAGTTTGTCACCTCATCGAGTCCGTCAATTACCAGTACATGAATATGCTCAAGTGGTTTATCAAAGAAATAATGGTACTGTGCTTGCAAATCGGGCAGCTTTTCTGGCAATGTATCAGTACAGTTGTGCCACTGCGCCATTTGCTCAACTACATTTCTTAAAAAGCCTTCCTCTGTAACACTACTGGAGTTTTCATAAGGGGCAAAGAAATGGTAAGCCAATGTTTCAGGTGCTTCGCTTACCAACTTTGCCATTAAAGAAGTCTTGCCAAAGCCATGGCGGAAACTGGACAGCCTTGGATAGATAGAGGAGAAGCCAAGAAAATTGTCAATCAAATCCTGCCAACAACAGGCCATCAACAAACACTTTTTAATAATCTCCTTAACGAAGGATTATTGTCTGAGGATTTGGTTTATATTTATTCAAACGAAGATGATTCAGAGCCTCAGCATATTGATACTGTAAAATTTCCCTATGAGAAATTTAGCGACCATCTTATAGTTCGCTACCTATTAAACAAACATCTTGATAAGAATAATCCAGTTGCTTCATTTAATCCCAATCAACCACTAGGAAAAATGCTGGCTAATGATTGGGAAACATGGCGCTACAGTGGTTGGATTGAAGCTCTTAGTATCCAATTACCAGAACAAATTGGGCAAGAATTAGTAGAATTAGCTCCACAGGGAAACGTAGGGGATGTTGTGCAGCGTGCCTTTCTTCAAAGTATTATCTGGCGTAACCCTACTAAGGTAACTAATATAACCAAAGACTATCTCAATGAGATATTTAGTCAAGAGGGTTGCGAAGAAGCTGTGTACAATTTACTACTGACAGTTGCGGCAGATCCAGCCCATCCCTTCAACGCTAAATTCCTTCATAACCACCTTCTGAGCCTTGAAATGCCTGAGCGTGACGAATGGTGGTCTATCTATCTGTCTTCGCAATATGAAGAACGTGGCTCTGTTGACCGTTTACTGGAATGGGCATGGGAAGCTGAAAAAACACATATTTCTGATGAAGCGATTGAACTATGTGCTGTTGCGTTGGTATGGTTTTTAACTACCTCTCATCGTTATGTTCGTGATCGCGCAACTAAAGCCCTAGTTTCAATGCTTTACCTAAGACCTCAAGTTTTGGTACAGGTAATTGAGCGATTTATTAACGTTAATGACCTCTATGTATGGGAACGCCTTTGTGCTGTAGCTTACGGTGTGGCTATGCTCAGTGATAAGGCTAGTGGAGTGCAAGAACTGGCTGGTAAAGTTTACGAATGGGTATTTAAGAACGGCACACCACCAGCACACATACTTTTACGTGATTATGCTCGTGGAGTTATCGAAGTTGCAAAGCATCGTGGAATCCTTCCGCAAAGTGTAGATATTGAGCGCTGTCGCCCACCATACCAAACTCCTTGGCTTGTTGATATTCCTACCAAGGAAGAATTAGAACCTTACGGTGAAACTTGGGAAGGTATGGATGACCGTGACTGGTCGCAGTGGGGTTTATATAATTCAGTAATGGGACATGGAGATTTTGCAAGATATGTTATAGGTACAAATCATGGCGATTTTGAATGGTCTTCCTGTCGTTTGGGAGAGCTAGGTAGGAAGCAAATACTTGCAACTAGGCAGCAAAAGTATAATGAATTTATAGACTCTTTGACGAAAAAACAAAAAAATTCATGGGAAAGATACGAGAAAATACAGTCATCTGTTAGACTCTGTAAACGTCTAGATACAGCTAAACAGATTGAATATTTTCAAGCAGAGTTTTCTTCTGATAAATTAAACAGCATACTTATAAGTGAACAAAACAGATTTTTGAGAACATTAGGTAAGAAAAAGAAAGAAAACTTCAATAAATTTGTTTTACCTCACATCCAAGATTCAAAAGGAAATGAATTCCGGTTTGATTTATCACTTGTCCAATCTTGGATTCTAAAGATAGTTTTTGATTTCGGTTGGACAGTTGATAGATTTGGGCAGTTTGAACGCACGCTAGATCGTTACAGTTATGGTGAAAGAAAAACCCCAGAAAGAATAAGTAAAAAATATCAATGGATAGCCTATCATCAGTTTCTAGCTTATGTTGCCGATAATTTTGAATTTATTGGTAGTTCTTCATTAAATGAATCTCCTCAACAATACGATGGCCCTTGGCAGCTAGGTTCTGGTACACGGGATATTGACCCTTCACTTTTAGTACGCCAATTATCAGAACAGGAAGTCCAAGAAAAAACATCTGTATGGTGGCAACCAGTCCCATACATTTTTGATCACGCTGATAAACAAGAGCAAATTAATTGGATAACACAAGAAAGTGATTCTCCTAATCCATGCCAGCTAATTGAAGTAACTCGACCAAGTGATGGTACAGTTTGGCTTTCCCTCGAAGGACACTATCGATGGACTGAAGAAGGCCCCATTGAAGAAGAACCTTATCATAGTTTGCGACGAGATATGTGGTTTCAGTTACGAAGCTATATAGTTCATCAAGAGGACAAGAGTAAGATATTGCAATGGTTCAGTGATAAAAATTTTATGGGAAGATGGATGCCAGAGTCAGAGCAGATGCTTGATGTTTTTGTTGGTGAGTTTCCTTGGGCTTCATCATGTAGAGCATTAAATAATGACCAGGATTGGATTAGTCATAGTAAATTTGAAGATGACTTACCAGGTGCTAGTGTTGTAACAACAACCGAGTATTTACGTGAAATTTCTACATTCGATTGTTCAATTGATGGCACTATTTCAGCTTTGATGCCATCTGCTTGGCTAATTAAAAACATGCGAATCCGATGGTCAGGTGGCAGATTTAATTTTGTAGATTCTGTAAATGAGCTTGTAGCGTTTAACCCATTAGTTGAAGAAGCAGGATCAAGTGCGTGTTTAATTTCAAAAGAAAAACTTATTAGGTTTTTAGCTGAAAATGGACTTGATATAATCTGGACTGTATTAGGAGAACGTCAACTAATTGGTGGGAATCATCAGGAGTGGTATGGGAGATTGGAGTTATCAGGAGTTTATCACCTGAATGAAGGCATAGTAACAGGAGAACGATTAAAGTCATGGCATCAAACTCTTAACAATGATTAGATTTAATTAATAATTATTATTATAATCAGTACATTGGTACTAAATTAACTACTATTTTTCTAATTCAGAAGTTTATATTGTTTATTTATATGTAAAGCACGATGTTAAGTTTAAAAGATTTTAAAATATTAAGTAGTGAAAATCTTCAAGAAGCTAAAGATGCTATATATCGAGCTACATGGTCTCCTAATGGAAAATATATCGCTGCTGCTTCTAGTATTGGAGATATCTATTTATGGAGCTTAGAAAGTGGAAAGATTATCCAAACTATAAAATGCTTTAATGAACGGATTTTAAGCATAGCATGGTCTCCT
>NZ_JAWJTF010000285.1:0-2585 GCF_048836525.1 Nostoc sp. CALU 546 | reverse complement strand
CTGTAGTTATTCTTACTTTAATGCTAGTCTTGGCAAGCGGAACCAAAATCTAGAACCACCTTCAGGACGAGGTAAATAACCAATTATACCCCCCCAGCGTTCGAGTGTGATTCTACAAAAATAAAGACCTAAACCCGCTCTCCCTGACTTATCTTTACCTTGGGAGAACTTTTGAAATAAATTTTTTACCATTTCTGGCGATACACCCAAGCCCTGATCATCTACAGTAACTAAAACATACTCCCCATCTAATTCTAGACCAATAGTTACAGTAGAATCTGGTACACTGTAACGATAAGCATTTTCTACTAGATTAGAAATCACTCTATCTAAACGAGATTGATCTCCAATAACTGTCCAGTCTATTGTCTTATCAATGTTAGCGGCAAACTGTAATTGTATATGATTAAGAGCAAAACTAGGCTTTAAAAACTCAATTACCTCTTGGATGGAAGTTAATATATTGGGTGCTTCCTCAATACCAATAGGAGAATTTTCTGGTAATAGTACTTCATTAGAAAAAGCATCTAAAGTATCCTTAATTAGGATCTCTTGTTTTAGACATTGCTTGATACCAGTTTCTAAATACTCTTTTCCTTGAGGTGTTAAATTCTCAAATTCCAGGAGTGCAAAACAGCAATTTATAGCACTTAATTCCACTGCTATATCATGGATAAGACAATGGATTAAAACATCTTTTTTTTGATTATCTTTGAGCAATTGCTGATAAATTAACTTATATTCTCTAGCTTTTTGTAGAATATACTGCTGTTCTTGATAAGAATCTTCTAAAGCCTCAATTAATAAAACTTTCCTATTATCGACAAAAATTGCATAAGCTTTCAAATGATATTCTTGCCCAGTGGCATCTATTTCAGTCCATAAACCTGAACTCAGTTTTTTAACATTATTATTATTGTTTATCCAAAATTCTTCAGCATCAATTAAAAAATTCTTTAAAAAAGAAAACTCTCCTTGCGGTATTGATATATTTATCCCTGATGCCAATTCTTTACAAGAAAATTTATTGTACCAATCAGGTAAATTACCAATTGTTTTAAATAGCCCTTTATTAATTTGCTCTAACGCTAGAATATCTAAAGCGGTGAGCATATCATTTGTGATAGATGTATTCATGGGTTATATCTGCTACGCTCAATTAATTTTGATTCTAGGTTACTAATTTAAATTTCTATTTAATTTTTCCTGTAATAGTCTGAAATCATTAGCTTTTTGTTGAATAGGAAAAAGGTAATCTCTATCACAGCTACTATCTAACATCAATACCCAATCTACTTCCTTCGTCGGTAATATATGAACATCTACACAACTGCCATACTCTGTTTGGATAAATGGTATAAATAAGGAGGCATTATCTAGTGGTAGTAGACCTTCCAGAAAAATAACTTGCTCTTTTGCATTTTCTCCTTTACGGAGATTAGTAATTCCATATTCTGCCAACTTCCCACCCCAACTTAGGAGGCTGCCATCTTTATTAACCAACAGATAGGCAAGAGAAGAATCTGCTACTACAAAATTTAGAATATAGGTAATTACAAAAACAGGAATATCTAACATTTAGCAATCCAATATTTTTTTAGTAATAGTTTGAAAAGCTTCTTCTACACCGACACCATTTTTAGCACTGGTTTTAATCACAGTCCAACCCTTTTGTATAACATCATCTATTTCAGTAGATTCAATTTCCCATTCATCCGTTATATCCCATTTGTTCATGACTAAAATAAAGGGGACTTTTCCAATAGCATCTTCTACTTTTGTTTGTAAATCAAAAGCTTGTTCTAAAGTATTATGCCTTGTACCATCTACGACTAATAAATAACCAGCAGAACCTCGTAAATAAGACATTTGTAATTTTTGAAATTCGTCTTCTCCATAAATATCCCAAAGAATAAGATTTATTTTGTTATCTTGAATATCTATAGTTTTTTTATCAATTTTTACACCCACTGTAGTATGGTATTTTTCTGAAAAAATACTGTGGACTAACCTCGCTACTAAACTAGTTTTACCTGTAGCAAATGCACCGATCATACAAATTTTTTTCTGGATAATCATAAATTGATCTAACTTTATTTAGAGGTATTAGCTATGAATACCTTGAAAGATACTCTCCGATTAAGTTTTTTAGATTCTGGTGTTACTTCTGGCTGTAAAGGTAGGCTATAACTTACCCCTGTGGCTTTAAATTGGTTTATATTAATTCCTTGAGATTTTAAATAAGATAGAATTTTATTAGCACGGGCTTGACTGAGCAGCTTATTTTGCCCTTCTGTTCCAGTACTACTGGTATGCCCAATTATTTGAATCTGTGCATTTTTCCCCAGATACTTAGCAATATCTAAACATTTACGGATGGATATAAATAAATTAGGTAACTTGTCAGCTTCACCAGGCATCAACTCAGTTGTCCCTTCTGAAAAAAATAATATTTTTTGTTCTATTTGTTTTTTGTATGATTCTAATTGTCTCAGTTCTATGTCCACAAGGTTTTTGTCTTGTAATTTGGTGATGCCAGGAATAAAATACCATAATTTCCGTGCTTCTAAAATCCATTTGCGGGG
>NZ_JAWJTF010000320.1:0-2258 GCF_048836525.1 Nostoc sp. CALU 546 | reverse complement strand
AAAAGAAATGTGAAATTTTACACCGAAGCCGATTTGGATCGTTATCCCTGTGGGGTGGCAGGTGCAGTGGGATTGTTACTTTCGGACTTATGGGCTTGGTACGATGGAACACAAACGAACCGCACCCAGGCAATTGCATTTGGTCGGGGCTTACAAGCAGTTAATATCCTGCGTAACCATACTGAAGATTTGGGGCGTGGGGTAGAATTCTTCCCAGAAGGTTGGAATGTAGAAAATATGCAAGAGTATGCCCGGCGCAATCTAGCCCTGGCAGAAGCTTATACCAAAGACCTTCCTACTGGCCCAGCCTTAGATTTTTGCCAAATTCCCTTAACCTTGGCTAATGGAACTCTTGACGCCCTTGCTAATGGTAAAGAGAAACTCAGCCGTAGTGACGTTTTTGCCCTTATCGAACAGTTGATTAGTGTGAACATGAAAGCTAGCTAAATTGCCTCCAAATTTGGGCATCCAAAATCCTACAGCGATTTTCTGTCGGAGAGCCAGTGTGGTCTTGGGGTTTCTCCAAGTAAAGCAACTGGCATTGGGCACTGCCCTCCAAATTTAACCGTGTAAGTATAATAAATTATCTTGTTCTAGCGTTCGCTTTACGTAATATTAGCTAAACTTTAGCAACTCTTCAAAGGATTTCCAGCAAAAATGACCTGGCAGGAGTTGATTAATATCTAAATAATTGAAAGGGAGTATAACACTCCCCGTGATTATTCGTGCAGCGAGTTGAGAGTGCATGAGCTACTGCTTAAATCCTACCTGTCCCAATCCAGAAAATTTGGCATATAGCCAAAGGTGTCAGTCTTGTGGCTCGCAACTACTGTTGCGCGATCGCTATCAGGTGATCAAACCATTAGGTCAGGGTGGCTTTGGAGCGACCTTCCTAGCCAATGATCAAGGCCTACCAGGAGAACCGAGTTGCGTAATCAAACAATTACGTCCATCTGGAAGCGCCCCACACGTTTTACAGATGGCCAGAGAACTCTTTGAGCGAGAAGCCAAAACTCTAGGTAAGATTGGCAATCATCCCCAAGTACCAAGATTGTTAGATTATTTTGAAGATCACGAGCAATTCTACTTAGTTCAAGAATACATCAGTGGTGATACCTTGCAGGAGGAGGTCAAACTTAATGGCATCTTGAGCGAAACTGGAGTCAAGCAATTTTTGAGCGAAGTTTTGCCACTTCTCCAATACATCCACGAGCAAAAGGTGATTCACCGTGATATCAAGCCAGCCAACTTAATTCGCCGCACTCAAGATGCCAGAATGGTACTCATTGACTTTGGTGCCGTCAAAAACCAAATCAGTCAAGGTGCGGCAAGTCCATCAGGACAGACAGCATTAACTGCTTATGCCATTGGTACTCCTGGTTTTGCACCTCCAGAGCAAATGGCTATGCGTCCAGTCTACGCCAGTGATATTTATGCACTGGGGGTGACATGCATTTATTTACTGACTAGCAAAACTCCTAAAGATTTAGATTACAATCCCAACACGGGCGAGATGATGTGGGAGCAGCTTGTGCAAGTGAGTGACCACTTGAGCAACGTCTTGCGAAAAATGTTAGACGTGTCTGTACGTAGTCGCTATCAGTCAGCAGCAGAAGTTCTCAGAGCCTTGGAAATAGAACCATACTTAGATAGTTTAGCCAAGGGTTTACTGATTAAATCTGATAGTGGATCTAAAGAGCGAACACACAACTACCTGGAAAATTCTGCTGTTTTATCTAATCACCCTTCTACTGGTGTTAGCAATACAGGAGTAGCGCAGGTAGCGGCAGCAATTCGCGCTAGACGAGCCAAGGCAGCAGAAGCAGGTGGATTGCACCAGGGTTCTGGAATGGCCAAATCAACCACTTTAGCTAACAGCAACAGTAATGGTTCACAAGTTCAAAATTCTAGAGTTGAGCGGAAGTTAGATACCCAAAGTTTATTAACAGCCTATATGAAGGGGAGACGGGATTTTGCCCTACACAATTTAAATTTGCTGAATCTGCAAGGGGCTGACTTATCCCAAACAAATTTTCATTCTGCTCAATTGCAAAAAACCAATCTTCAGGGAGCTAATCTTCACAATAGTGACTTTGGCAGAGCCAGTCTGACTAGAGCAAATCTTAAAGATGCTAATTTGACCAAAGCATACTTTAATCATGCTGATTTAGAAGGGGCAGACCTGCGAGGCGCAGACCTCAGCAATGCTTATCTTAGTAATGCTAACCTCCGAGGAGCTAATTTGTGTGGTGCTAATC
>NZ_JAWJTF010000238.1:0-3332 GCF_048836525.1 Nostoc sp. CALU 546 | reverse complement strand
CATTGCTAAACCCCTACGCCGTAATCCCTAGTAGGTCATGATATTACGGGATTACAATGTAATAATACCAACGATGTGACCATCACCAGAAATTCACTTTTATCAAGATAAGTCCTCAAAATAACAGTGTTTTATAATCCACAAATTCACCATCGCCGTTCTATTCGATTAAAAGATTATGATTACACCCAAGAAGGTGCATATTTCATTACCATTTGTACAAAAAACAGACAATGTATCTTTGGTGATATCAAACAAGGAGAAATGAAATTAAATTTGCTAGGGACGATTGCTTGTAACTGCTGGCAAGAAATTCCTCAACATTTTCCACACATACAATTAGATATATTTGTGATTATGCCCAATCATATTCATGGAATATTATGGATTCATAACACAATTACCAGCGAGAATGAGCTAAGGAAGTATGGCAAAATGGTATCTGGTTCAATTCCTTGTGTGATTAGGTCTTATAAAAGTGCCGTTACCAAAAAGATTAATCAAATTTGCAATCTAAAAGGTATATCTTCAGTATGGCAAAGAAATTTTTATGAACATATTAATAGCAATGAAGAATCTTTAGAATCAATTAGAAAATATATTATTAATAATCCTTTAGGATGGGAAAATGATCGTGAAAATCCTGGTGATATTTCCCAGCAGCACGGTTTGCTATTAGATGTACCTTTTTAGTCGTAGATGTGTTGGCGTGTAGGGGTTTAGCATTGCTAAACCCCTACGTTTTGGTTGGGATGGGTGCGTCGCCTTTGTGACTACCCATAGCGCGATCGCTCTTTTGTATATCTGGTTGCGAGATAGATGCAAAACTCCGTATTTTTAAATCTTAGATTGAGTCATTGAGTTTATAATTTTAAACTGTGACTCAGAACTAATAATTGGAGCGAAGCAACTGGTGAGCAGCTTATTACAAGGAGTCAACCTGTACTTAATTGGTATTATGGGCGTTGGTAAGACGACAGTAGGGCACTTACTAGCCAAGGAATTGGGTTATGGGTTTGTAGATACGGATGATGTTATTGCCCAAGCAACAGGTAAATCTATCAATCAGTTATTTGCCCAAGAAGGTGAAGCGGGATTTCGTCAGTTAGAAAGCGATGTACTTTCACAAGTCTGTGCTTTTACAAAGTTGACTATAGCAACTGGTGGGGGCATTGTACTGCGGCGAGAAAATTGGGGTTACTTGCACCACGGGTTGATAGTGTGGCTAGATGCGCCAGTGGAGATAATTTACAACCGTTTAGCTGAGGATACCACAAGACCACTACTGCAAGATGCCGATCCTAAAGCTAAGTTGCGATCGCTCCTCGAACAACGAACACCACTATACTCTCAAGCCGATTTGCACATCACCGAGCGAGAGGGGGATACACCTGAAGACATTGCCAAGCGAGTACTTGAGGGAATTCCCAACATTCTCAAAACACAAGTTTCACATTAGGCGTAAGTTACCAAATTTTGCCCATACGCAGGATAAATCCTGGTAATTCTGGATTGCCACTAACTACTTCGGGATTATCCAAAATTTCAACTTCTCGATTCGGACGGTAAATATAGACTTTTCGATTCTGCCGATCGATTAACCAGCCTAGTAACGCACCGTTATCGATGTACTCCTGCATTTTGTCTTGTAATTTTATTAGGCGATCGCTAGAGGAGCGTAACTCAATCACAAAGCTGGGACAAATTGGTGCAAATGAGGCTTTTTGTGCATCTGTTAAAGCATTCCAGCGCTCCAGTTCAATCCAAGAAGCATCAGGGGAACGCATTGCTCCATTGGGTAGTGTAAAACCTGCACTGGAGTCAAAGCCTATGCCAGTGCCATCTTGTTCAGTCCAATTCCCCAGCTGTGCAGCAATGTTAAAGTTACGGTTGCCCGTATCTGAAAAAGCTGGTGGCATAACGATAACTTCACCATTAGCAGTGCGCTCGATTCGTAAATCTCCATTGGCTTGGCAGAATTCATAGAACTGCTCATTTGTCATCTGCACCAGCGAAGGGAAATTTACCGTTAGGGGTGTGCTTTCAGTTTGAATTAGCAGCGTGGTCATTTTCATTCCCTAGCTTCAGCCGAATAATTCCAATTTTAGAGGTTTGAAGGAGCGATCGCTTGCTTGTTATGTCGGGTAATCTGGCAACAGTGATTTATTTGGTATCAGTTATTCCGAACACTACCATCAGGCATAATGTTGTACTGAAATATTGCTCCTTAAGCAGTTTATTTATAATGTTGGGTTCCGCTAACGCTGCACCTAATCTTGTATCTTAAAAATAAGTTTTTGTAAGTGATACTTATACAAAAAGCTTATTTTGCTCTTGGCAGCCACAAGACATTGTTACAGGTTACAAAGTCTTCTACACTTACTGAAATAGGTTTTAACTCTCAACGGCGGCTCCTCATGACGGACAACGATTCTGAATACATCAGGCAAGCTGAAGCCACTCGTGTACGTGTACTAAGCGAAGCACTACCTTATATTCAACAATTTGCCGGTCGCACTGTTGTTGTCAAATATGGTGGTGCAGCTATGAAAGATAGCGCACTCAAAGACAAAGTTATCCGCGACATTGTATTCTTATCCTGCGTGGGCTTGCGTCCGATTGTAGTACACGGTGGTGGCCCAGAAATTAACAGTTGGTTAGATAAGCTGGGCATCGAACCACAATTTAAGAATGGTTTGCGAGTCACTGATGCTGCCACAATGGATGTGGTGGAAATGGTTTTAGTTGGTCGAGTTAATAAAGAAATTGTCGCGCTGATTAACCAAGCTGGTGGATTGGCTGTAGGACTTTGCGGTAAAGACGGTAATCTATTTACAGCCCGTCCTCAAGGTCAAGAAGGCATCGGCTTTGTGGGGGAAGTTAGCAATGTCAACATCAAGATTTTGGACACCCTCGCTAGCAATGGCTATATTCCGGTAGTTTCCAGCGTCGCCGCAGACGAAACAGGGCAAGCTTATAACATTAACGCTGATACTGTAGCTGGAGAAATCGCTGCTGCACTGGGAGCAGAAAAGTTAATTTTACTGACCGATACCAGTGGAATTTTAAAAGATTACAAAGATCAATCTACTTTGATTCCGAAAGTAGATATCCGCGAAGCCCGCGAGTTGATTGCTAATGGCATAGTCAGCGGTGGGATGATTCCTAAAGTGAGTTGTTGTGTGCGATCGCTTGCTCAAGGAGTCCGTGCAGCACACATCATTGATGGCCGCATTCCCCACGCCCTATTACTGGAAATCTTTACTGATGTTGGGATTGGGACAATGATTCTCGGTTCGCAGTTTACCTCATAGGAGTGAGGAGTGAGGAGT
>NZ_JAWJTF010000191.1:0-5570 GCF_048836525.1 Nostoc sp. CALU 546 | reverse complement strand
AAAGACGTTCTGTCGTGAAGACTGAAGTCCTTACTACGAACTAAATACCAAAGTTTTTACATTACTTCACATAGTTTGTTTTTTTCAAGTCGTTCTATTTAACCTCGACAAATCGAACTCTTAATTGAACAGCATATTGCAAGAAATAATTGGCACTGCCTTTAAATCTTTCATATTTTCTTATTTACTTCAAGCGCAGATAAATCAGTTAACCTAACTTGCCCGCAAATTAGCTGAAAACACTCGTGTATAGTCTGTAGCTTTGACAATGGAAGGATTGAGCAAAGGTGTACTTCATTTACTAACAATATTTGTATTTTTATATACGTGTATTAACTACTTGCTTACGTATACCTCTAAAGATTTTTTAATACTGTTTTATTTTGCCACGACTAAAAAATCAATTGAGGTTTGTGCAGTTCAAAAACCTCACTTACATCAGTTAAGGTGTAGTATATATCTGTTGATATCTAGATTACAGCAATTAAAACATCACATACGTCATTTAAGTCTGAAAGAACCCTTTTAATAAAAATTAATATGAAAACAACTAAAAAATCTCATTTAGAGATGAAAGCAGACAAAAATAAATCACTGCGAAAAAGAGGAGCAGTTCTGACTGTTGTTGGGTTGAAGAGATTGCAAACTGCAATTTTAGAAGAAGAGAGACAAAAAAGAGGAAGTAAACGTTTTACCCAAGTAGAATTAAGCGATCGCATTGGAATTTCTACCTCTAGTTTAAGCCGTTTATGGTCTTTGAATTCGAGGATAGATCCGCGTACCATGCGAATCTGCTTTAGTGCTTTTGATTTAGTGTTGCATGAAGATGATTACACCCTATATGATGCCAATGATATGGATTTTCTGCGGGAATATTCGTCAGAAGATAGACAACTGATAGATCGAGATTTATCTGCAAATTCAGCTAATGCAGATTTATTACCAGAAAGTGAATTGTCGGGGGAACAACAAACAATCACACCAAATACTGCACCATCTCAAATTGTTTCCGTCTTTCTCGACGAAGAGAAAATTAAGAGTGAAATGACACTCAATAAACAAAGCGATTACAACGATGGAACAAAGATTAGTGAATATATAAAATATCCCTGTGCTCCTTTATCTTTAGATTCTAAATTCTATATTCCTCGTCCTCCATTAGAAGAACTAGCATATCAAGAAATTACTCAACCGGGATGCGTCATTCGCATTCAAGGTTGTCGAGGCATGGGTAAAACTTCTCTGATGTTGCGGATTGTAGCTCATACCAGAATGTTAGGGTATGAAACTGCAAAAATCAATATCGCTCAAGTTGATATTGATGTTTTGCGAAAACCTCAATTATTCATGCAATGGTTAGCTGCTAGTATTGCTCGTCAACTAGGCAGGGAATTTAATGTCGATAAACATTGGGACGAAGAAATAGGTAGTAAACTCAGCTGCACTCTTTATCTAAAAGAATGTTTGCTTGCACCTTTAGAAAAACCTTTACTATTAGTATTAGACGAAGTTCAGCATATTTTTGAATATCCCGATCTAGCCAATGAATTTCTACCTCTGTTACGTTCGTGGCAAGAAGAAGCGCAACAGGATGAAGTATGGACAAAGCTGCGTTTGGTGATTGTTTATTCAACAGATGTTTGTCTTTCTATTGAAATTAATCAATCTCCTTTTAACATTGGGCTACCATTGAAATTATCAGAATTTACTTCTGAGCAAGTAATTGAGTTAGCAAACCGCTATGGAATTGATTGGCAACAAAACAAGCAAGTGCAGCAATTAATGGAATTAATCGGGGGACATCCCGCATTGCTAAATATTACTCTTTATCACCTGCTCTATCATAAATTAACCTTAGAAGAAATTTTGCAAACAGCAATCACAGAAGTAGGAATTTATCGTCAGCATTTACAAAATTTATTAAATAAATTACAAAAAAATACCCAATTATTAGATACTATGAAAATCTTTTTAACAAAAGATAAAAATATCGATTTAGATATATTAACTGCCTACCAATTAGAAAATATGGGGTTAATTCAGTTGCAGCAACAAAAATGGGTAATTAGTTGCCAATTATATCAAGGCTTCTTGAAAAAATATCTGATGTCGTAATTCAACAAAGTTAAGCAAATGATGATTTGCTATTATGAACAAAAGCATTTATAAAGTTGGTGGCTGTCTAAATGCTAATGCTGCTAACTATGTTAATAGACAAGCAGATATTGAGCTTTATACAGCCCTGAAAGCAGGGGAATTTTGCTATGTATTCAACTGTCGTCAAATAGGCAAATCTTCACTGCTGGTACATACCAAGCAACGATTACAAAATGAAGGCTTTAGTTGTGCTTACATTGATATTACGCAGATACGCAGCCAAGAACTCACCCCGACACAATTTTATAAAGGGATAATTGTCCGCTTGCTGCATAGTTTTGGATTAGCTAAAAAAATCGATTTTGCAGCTTGGTGGCAAGAACAAACTGAGTTTTCACTCATACAACGCTTGGGCAATTTTATCGAAGATATTTTGCTAGTCAATCTGAGTAACAATCGCATTTTTATTTTCATTGATGAAATTGATAGCTTGCTGCAATTAAGCTTTGGCATAGATGATTTCTATGCCTGGATTCGGGCTTGCTATCAACAAAGAGTCCATAATCCTGAATACGAACGACTGGGTTTTGCTTTATTTGGCGTTGCAACTCCCTCTGATTTAATTCAAGATAAACTCAAAACACCTTTTAATATCGGTGTTGCTATTAATTTAGAAGGGTTTACATTAGCAGAAGCTCAACCTCTGGTAGTGGGATTAGAGCAAGTTGTGAACAATCCCCAAAGGGTATTTAAAGAAATTATTGCTTGGACTAATGGACAGCCATTTCTAACGCAAAAATTATGTCAGTTGGTGGTAATAACCAAGCAACAGCATTACAGCCAAGGGATGAATCTAGAAAGTAGCAACGTCAAAACTAGCCCACCTTTGGAGATTACACCAGGTAAGGAAGCAGATTGGATAGAGTGTTTAGTGCGATCGCAAATCATTAAAAATTGGGAATCTCAGGACGAACCAGAGCATTTACGCACAATTCGCAATCGCTTACTTTACAATAGCCAGCGCGTTAGTAGATTACTGGGTATCTATCAGCAACTTTTACAAGCTATGCCTGTAGCAGCCGACGACAGTAGAGAACACATAGAACTGCTGCTTTCTGGTTTGGTAGTCAAATCTCAAGGATATCTGCAAATCCGCAATCGCATATATCAAGAAGTTTTCAATTGGGAATGGGTAGAGGAACAATTAAATCAATTACGTCCTTACTCGGAAACACTATCAGCTTGGATTGCTTCTCAAAAACAGGATACATCTCGACTTTTACGGGGACAAGCCCTGATTGATGCCCAAAAGTGGGCGCAAAACAAAAGCCTCAGCGATTTAGATTACCAGTTTCTTGCTGCCAGTCAGGATGCAGAACAGCAAGAAATCCGGCGGCAATTTGCGGCGCAGCAAGAAAGCGAAAGGTTCTTTCGGCAACTAGCAGAAGCAATGCCCCAAATGGTATGGATTGTAGAGCCAGATGGTAGGCTATCTTATACCAACCAGCACTTAAGTACCTTTTTGGGGCGATCGCATTCGGAGGTGACAAATTGGAAAAGCCTGGATGTGGTTCATCCTGAAGATCGCCTTAATAACCTTGCCGCCTGCAAACATTCTGTAGAAACCAACTCACCCTATGAAGTGCAACTGAGAATACAAGATGTGGCGGGAAACTATCGCTGGTTTCTCAATCAGGCAATTCCCATCAAGGATGGAAGCGGACAGGTGGTGAAATGGTTTGGCACCAGCACCGACTTAGATGATTTGAAACGACAAGAAGAATTCCGGCGACTGCAAGAAGTTGAAAAGCGACTACAACAAGAAAAACGTGCCAGTCGCTTGCAAAAGTGGTTACTGGGGACTGTTAGTATTGCTTTCGTCGTCGCCAGTTCTTTAGGAATGTATGCCTTTGCTCAAAGACATCAAGCCACTCTCCGAGAAATTGAAGCGATCGCTAACGTCTCGGAAGCTCAGTTTGCCTCTGGGAATCGATTAGATGCTTTAGTCAGTGCCATCAAAGCGCAGACTCGATTGAGCAAATTGTCGGGAGTGCCTGCTGAGTTAGTTACCAAGGTAGATCGAGAATTGCGCCGTGCCACCTTTCAAGTCATTGAACGCAACCGCCTAAACGGTGAACAGGGAAAAGTGCGGGGTATTGCCATCACTGCCGACGGACAGACAATCGCTGCTGCTCACCAACAGGGTAAGATTACTCTGTGGAAAAGCGATGGCACATTGGTAAAAGTACTTAGCGGTCACAAAGGAGAAGTCTTTGATGTCACCTTTACTCCCAAAGGCGATAGAGTAATTTCGACTGGGCAAGATGGCACGGTGCGACTGTGGAAGCTGGACGGCACACTGGTTAAAACACTCAACGGACATCAAGATTGGGTGCGATCGCTCGCCGTTAGCCCTAACGGACAATGGATTGCCTCGGCTAGTAACGACAGGACAGTAAAACTTTGGCGCATCGACGGCAGCTTGATTCGCACTTTTAAGGGACACAGCGATGCAGTTTCAAAGGTGGCGTTTAGTCCTGTTGATGCTAACATCCTAGCCTCGGTCAGTGATGATAATACTCTCATCCTCTGGAATCTGGAGGGTAAGAAAATTCGGACACTGAATAATCCCATCGCATCCAAAAAAGGCAAAAACCGTCTGATGAGCGTCACCTTTAGCCCTGACGGACAAACTCTGGTAGCTGGAGACTGGATTGGTAATGTTATCTGGTGGACTGTCACTGGCACTTTATTGGAAACTGCCACAGAACACGACAGCAGTGTGGTGACTCTCGCCTTTAGCCCCGATGGACAAACCCTCGCTTCAGCTGGTTGGGATAACACAATTAAGTTTTGGAACAGCGATCGAACTGTCAATCAAACCCTGTATGCCCATATTAACGGTACATGGGAAGTAGCTTTCAGTGCCGATGGCCGTCGTTTGATTTCCGCTGGTGAAGATAACTTGGTGCGGTTGTGGCAGCTGCAAAGCGATATTCTCACGGTATTGCGGGGTCATCGTGCCTCTGTTTGGCACACGCCCATTAGCCCTGATGGGCAAACAATCGTTTCCTCTAGTGCTGATGGTACCATTAAGCTGTGGAGTCGAGCCGGACAACTGCTCAACACCTTAACCCCGCCACCGGGACAGGTTTGGTCGGTGGATATCAGCCCAGACGGGAAGGCGATCGCCGCAGGTAGCGACGATGGTTCATTGACTTTATGGACGATGCAGGGAAAACCCTTAAAAACGATTTCAGCCCATAACGCAACAGTGCGGGATGTAGTGTTTAGTCCCGATGGGCTAGAAATAGCTTCCATCAGTTGGGACGGCACTGCTAAACTCTGGAAGCGGGATGGTACTTTCATCCAAACCCTGAGTGAGTCCCTACCTAAAAACCGCGATCGCCTCAATGCTGGAGCATTTAGCCATGATAACCAGTGGTTAGCGATCGGCGGTCGAGATACGTTTC
>NZ_JAWJTF010000419.1:0-1356 GCF_048836525.1 Nostoc sp. CALU 546 | reverse complement strand
AATTTCTTCAAAGGCATTTTGACGTGCTGGCTCCATTGCTAGCACGGCTTGAGCGTAGCTATTGATTTCAGTGTTGTCAACTATTGGTGCTGGAGTTTGACCATAAGCTTTTGAACTCGGTGAAAAAGCTTGAGAAATCACACTTGCAGTAGCGATCGCGCCAAAAAATAATGAATGATAAAGGATTCGCTTTCGGCTAGATCGGGAAAATAAATCGGAAATTTTCTTCATATAGTATGTGACACAGAACTACATCAGGGATATTATAAGGACTTTGAATTATTTTCGGAGTTGGAAGTTCCAGCAACTGCTCAATACATCAAGTTTTTACATTTGATTGTCAATTTTCTCGGCATACTTGGCAAAGTTCGATTATTTTAGTCTGGAGTGTTGACATTTCTGATGCTCCTTGCTTGAGGCTCACTTCTAACTCCAATAGCAGGGGTAAGCAATAGATTAACTGTTGCACAGAAAGTAGTCTGATTTCTTGCTGTAAGAAGTAGATCCGTTTGGGATTACCGATATCAGCAGCCTTAGCGATCGCTTGTTGATTGCGCTCACCACTTTCTATCATAATCTTCACCCAGAGCCAGGTGCGAAATTGTCCAATTAGTGTGGCAACTATCCGTAATCCTGGTTCGGAAGCATTGCTCAAATCTGCCAAGGTTGTCAAAGCTTTAGCTGTATCTCCTGTTCTAATTGCTGCTGCTAATTGTAAGCTATTTTGAGTAGTATTTCTTACTAACTTTGTAACTGTATCTACGTCTAAAGGCTTATTACTACCTTGGGCATATAGCCGCAATTTCTCTAACTCATTGTAGAGAAGTCGTGTATCATTTCCAACGGATTCTGCCAACAACTGGGCAGTATTGGCAGTCAGTTTCACACCCACAGTCTGGGCTGCTTGATTAACAGATTGCACCAACAATTCTGTTTTCCAAGGGGGAATGAGGGGAAATTCTCGGAATTCGGTAGCAAACTGTTTTAACAATTTTGTGGATTTGAGTCGTTCATCTGGCTTATTGCGGCTGGTGAGCAATAAAAATGAGTTGTCGGGGATGACAGGTAGCGATCGCCCCAATTCTGCCAACACGTTCTCTGGACAGTGCTGGCATAGAGTTGTATTTATCAGCCATACCAAGCGCCCACCAGACCCAAAAGTGGGTGTCATGACTTGATTTAACCCCTGGATAGCAGCATCAGCTTGATCTGGGGAGAATGAAGTGTAATTAAAACTTATCCAGTTGGGATCGAGGACGCGATCGCGCAGCATAGCGATCGCCTTTTCCATCGCAAAATCATCCTCACCCCAGTAAACATAGATTGGCATAGATAAATCTCATAATAGATGGACAT
>NZ_JAWJTF010000304.1:0-2446 GCF_048836525.1 Nostoc sp. CALU 546 | reverse complement strand
TTCTGCGGTTGTATTCGCAAATATCGTTTCTAAATCGAGTGTTTGGCGCATTCTTTGAATTACTTGGGCGATCGCTCTTTCGCGTTCTGCACTCTCACGCAAGGCTTCTTCGGCTAACTTTCTCTCGGTAATATCTGTAATTGTACCGATGTAACCTTTAATTTTTCCATCTTCTCCAAATTCTGGTAAAGCCTGACAAATTACCCAGACGACTGTACTATCAGCACGCAAAAAACGATGCTCGTACTTATACATTTTTTTAGTGGTTCTTGCTTGATTCCATACCAACAAGAACTGCTCGCGGTCGTCTGGATGTACGGCATTTGCCCAACCTGTTCCCAGAGACTCTTCTAAACTGCATCCAGTAATCTCACTCCAGCGTTGATTAAAATATAAAATATTGCCATCTACGTCAGCGTGAAATATACAAGCTGGTGAGGTTTCTGCTAAAAGTTGATATCGCTGCTGACCTGACTGCAAAGCTATTTCTGCCAATTTGCGATCGTTAATGTCTGCCCAATAACCAACGCATTCTATAGGATAGTTAGCTTCGTCATAAATTAACCTCATCTTTTCGTAGAACCAGTGATAGGTTCCATCAGCGTGTAACCAACGATATTCGTAGGAAATGTACTCCTGCTCAACAAGCTGCTTAAATTTTTCTGAGATGAGTTTAATATCTTGTGGGTGGACGTGATGAAGCCAGAAACTAGAATTCTCAATAAAAACACGCGCTTCGTAGCCCACCATTTCTTTAACGTTCTCACTGATAAAGGTCGTGCTACAATCCTCTGATGTTTTGCTGCTATAAATGACTACAGGACTAGAGGTGAGCAGATATTGTAGGCGTTCGTTAGCTGAACGCAGTTCTTGTTCAATGTGTTTGCGATAGCTAATTTCTACTAAAACTGTGCCGACACCAGAGGGGCGATCGTCTTCACCAGGAATCGGAAAATAAGAAGCTAAGAAGTGGCGGGTAATATTTGGTTGTTGAATTGATGCGCTGCTTAATTCTTGATTGAGAATGGGTTTACCTGTCAATAAAACCTGTTGATAAATTGGTTCCACTACGGGGGACATCTGGGGTAAGACTTCATAAATTCTCTGGCCAATATGATCTTGCTGGGGTAGTCCATTAATCTCCGCTAGCAGTTGGTTGATTTGCACAAACCGTAGTTGATTATCTACGATGTTCATGCCAACGGGGGCACTACTAAAAAAGGCATTGAGGCGAGCTTCTCTGAGTGCTAGTTCTTGTTCTAGGGTTTTGCGCTCAATCAACCCACCCAACTGAGCAGCAACGGCACTGACTAGCAAAAGCAAACGTCGATCTACCAATACTGAACTACGTTTAAAAAATACTAAAACCGCTAATACTTGCTTCCCAGAGACTATGGGAACACCAAAACCAGCTTTTAATCCTACTTTGGCTGCTTGTCGCGATCGCAAAAAAATTGGTTGTGTAACTTTAGAAACATCTTCTATCCATTCTGGCTCCTGGTTCTGCCAAACTCTTCCTGGTAGTCCCACTCCCAAAGGAAATTTCACGGCTTGACTTTGGCGGCAAAATTCTTCTAAACTACTCTGCTCACCGTACCAGCCCAGACTGTGTTCTAAAACAGTTCTGTCTTCATTAGGTATCCATGCTTCACCAAAATCCCAGCCAATGGTATGACAAATTAAGCGCAATACCACCATTAAGGCGCTGTTGACATTACTACCGCGAGTGATGGCTTGGGTTGTCAACAGTAACAAACGACTTTCATTTTCTGCCTGCTTGCGTTCAGTAATATCTTTGGCGGTGCCTAGTACGTACCATTGTCCATAAATCTTGATCATTTCCGCACTCAAAAGTGTTGTCCTGATTTCTCCTGTTGAAGTGCAGACATCAATCTCATAGTTGCGGATGGCTTTTGTTTGTTGCAAGATATGAGTGAGAAAATTATATTCTTCTGGATTCACCCAAATATTCAATTCTTGATCGGTGCGATTGATCACCTGAGAGCGAGAATAACCAAAAAATCGACAAAAACTGTCGTTAACTTCGACATAGCGTTTATTGAGAACAGTAATTAAGGCAATTGGATCGGGAGATGACCGAAAAGCTGATGCTAACTTTTCTTCAGAAGCCCGTCGCGCTGCTTCTGCGCGTTGGCGTTCTTTTGCCTCCAACACCAAGGATGTTAAATTGCCCAGAGAGCGAGCGAAATTTTGGTCTTCTAGCGTCCAATGATGAGTAACTCCCACTGCTTCCAGACATAAAACTCCTACGGTCTTTCCCTCCAGCCTAATGGGTGTATCGAGTATAGAGGTGATGTTTAATCTTGAGTAAGACGCAGAAAATTCTTTAGTTCTAGAATCAGTATGAGCATCATCTGCGGCGATCGCTTCGTCTTGTTGCAAAGCTGCAAAATAAGCTGGATAGTTGGCTGCTGATAAGGAAAGT
>NZ_JAWJTF010000391.1:0-1679 GCF_048836525.1 Nostoc sp. CALU 546 | reverse complement strand
CGGCTTTCGATTCTTGAATAAATCCAATGATGGCGTTGGTGGTAGTCACTCCCCAAATAACACCAGCATTCACCAAGCTGCCAGTTAGCGCCTTTACTAAACCCGCACACAACAAAATAATCAGCAGTGGTTGGTTAAATTGCAGTAAAAATTTTAACCACCAAGCTTTGCTTTTCTTGCCTGTGAGTTCGTTTGCTCCCACTTCAGACAATAAATGTTTGGCTACTACACTACTCAAACCATTCTCAGTATCACTATGCAAGCGAGCGATCGTTTCAGAAATTTCCAAAGTATGCCAAACGGTGGATTGCTTTTCTTGGGGTGCGATGGTGGATGCTGCCTGTACCATATTTATTTCTTAAATCTAGTGTTGAATAAAATTTAGCACTAAAGATAAGTGCTAAATGCAAACAAGCACTAATAAAAATTGACTATTATCATCATTACTTTCAATGCTTGCTCAGTAGTCATGGAAGTGAGTATGCTTGCCCTTAAGTGGGGATTAAAACCAAGGGCAAAAACTAAGTGAATTTGGATTTGTCTACTCCTTTACAATTGGTTGGGCGATCGCTAGAATTTCAGCGAATTGTCGAAGTACTAGCCCAAGATGGAGACTTGCTGATTACTGGCGTACCTGGTAGTGGGCGACGAACTTTAGTGCGAGGGGCTGCTCAAGAAGTTGGTGCGATCGTCTTGGAGATAGACTGCATCCGCGCGACAGATGGAGAGCGATTTATCCTCCTGCTAACAGAGACAATTAGCCAAAACTGGGAAGCAGCACAAATTCAAGACTGGGTAAGCAACTTTGGCAAAGAGTTTTTTGTCTTTCATCCAGAAGGTAAACTTAAGTCGTTGCGTTCCCTGAACCAAAAGCAGTTATGGCAAGCATTTGAAATTTTGCTCAATTTGCTCCAAATTATGGCTATTGGTTTAAATAAGCGGGTAGTGCTGATTTTGCAAGGTTTTCCGCACATTCGCTCTTGGGATCGTAATGGTTTGTGGGAAGCCACATTCAGACGAGAAATCAATGTACAAACTCATGTCAGCTACGTCTTAATAGCAACCATAGCTGAGATCAGCCATCATCCAGATGAGACAAACTATCCGCTAGAAACTATACAGTTAGCCCCCTTAGCTAATGACGTTTTGGCATTGTGGGCGAGGGAGATATTGCATATACAAGGAATGAAATTTGATTCTCGCTCTCAAGCACTACAATTATTTTTAGATGCTGTCCAAGGACACATTGGCGACGCAATGGCAATAATTCGCCGCCTACAAACTTTTTCTTATCCTGATGGGTTAATTAGTGAAGCAGCAGTGCAGCAGGCAATAGAAGGATTACTCAAAGACTTGTCTTTAGTTTTTGAATCTTTACTAATGTTATTGCCAGCCAATCAGGTGCATCTTTTAGAATCTTTGGCTTTAGATCCTACAGATAAACCACAAAGTAAAGAATATATTCAAAAACATGGTCTTTCAAGAGGTGGTAGCCTTCAGGGATCGCTGACTGGATTACAGAACAAAGGTTTAATTTATAGTGCTGAACAGGGTTATCAACTAGCATTACCTTTATTGGCCTTGTGGTTGCGGCAGAGGTTAAGCTAGTACGCGCGATTTTAGAGAATTGGTATAAATAGGATGATCGAAGCGTATCTTTATTAATGGTAATTTGTTAT
>NZ_JAWJTF010000294.1:0-2514 GCF_048836525.1 Nostoc sp. CALU 546 | reverse complement strand
GGTAAGCCTCACCAGACCAAAACAGTATCTTTTTCGCCCAAGAAAAGGGCTTGGTGAGAATGTGCCAAAATCCCCCGACAATACAGAGTATTCCTACCCAAATATGTCCACCGATGACATCTTCTAGATTATTAACTGCTGCCATCCCCTGTTCGCCAAAAGCACCGAAGAGATAGCCAAAGATGCGACCAGGGTTAATAGTTGGTTCAGTAATTACTCGTACAGATGCCATTGCCGGATCATAAAGACCACCCCAAAACAGCGCCTTCGCTACCAATAACCACGCCCCGAACCCCAACAACAGCAGATGAATGCCGATGATAGTGGTCATCTTGTCTTCATCTTTCCAGTCGTAGCCAAAGAAGCCAGGAAAAGAGGGGTTTTCACTTAAGACTTCCGGGCCTAAAAAGGCGTGGTAAATTCCGCCAGCACCCAGTACAGCCGAACTAATCAGATGTAAAACACCAATGACAAAATAAGGATAAGTATCAATAATTTGACCCCCGTCACCAACACCAAATCCCAAGGTTGCCAGATGAGGCAGTAAGATTAACCCCTGTTCATACATCGGTTGGGAGGGGTTGTATTTGGTAATTTCAAACAGAGTCATTGCTCCTGCCCAAAGCACAATCAACCCAGCATGGGCAACATGAGCGCCTAAAAGCCTACCCGACAGGTTAATAAACCGGGCATTACCAGCCCACCAACCCGATTCCTGGGTTGTTATCGTTGCAGTTGCCATTCTTAGATTGCCTCCCCACGAGTTGAATGGATGACTCTACCCTTTGCGAAGTCAAATCCAGCAGCACGTAGAGCGTGCCAGAGATGCCCTTGAAGAAAGAAGAAACCTAGCCAGAAGTGAGCATTCGCCAGCCAAACGCGAGAGGATAGTAAATTTCCACTTTGAAAGTAGGGAAAGCGGTCAAACCCAATACTCAGGGCTGGCCCATAAAATTCCGGTGGGTAAGCTAGGGTGTTAACCGAGACAAAATAGGCAGCAATCAAACCCATGAGAGCTAAAGCACCCAAACTGTAAGAAAGGTATGCTTCTCCTGACCAGATAAAAAGCTGCTTTGCCCAGCCAAAAGGTTGAGTCGTAATGTGCCAGATACCGCCGGCAATGCAGAGAATGCTCACCCAAATGTGACCACCAACCAAGTCTTCTAGGTTATTGACTCCAGCAATCCAGTGTTTGCCACCGCCACCAAACAAGTAGCCAAAAATTACGGCAGAGTTCCAGGTGGGACTAGAAACTACGCGCACCTCACCCACCGTAGAATCATACAAGCCGCCAAAGAACATCGCTTTGGCAACTAGTAAGCCTGCTCCCAAACCCAGCAATACTAGGTGAATACCCAGAATCGTGGTCATTTTATTCGCATCTGACCAGCGATAGCCAAAGAAGGAAAATCTCTCTTCTAAGATGGCGGGGCCACGTAGGGCATGAAAGATGCCACCAAGTCCCAAGAAGGCGGAGCTAATTAGGTGCAATACTCCAATGACGAAGTAAGGATATGTATCTAATATCTGTCCACCACTTCCAACACCCCAGCCGAGGGTTGCTAAATGAGGCAATAGAATCAACCCCTGTTCGTACATTGGTTGCGCTCTGTTAAAGTGGGCAAGTTCAAATAGGGTTGTTGCACCAGCCCAGAGAACAATTAACCCTGCATGAGCAACGTGAGCGCCCAAAAGTCGCCCTGAGAGGTTGGTTAACCGGGCGTTCCCTGCCCACCAGGGAATCGACTCCGGTGTTTGAACAGCCATCCTTGTCATGGCGTTACCTCCTGAGAAAGTTTTCAAATCGCTGAAATAGACAATTAGCTTAATGAGTATCTATCTCAATAAGTTTAAGGATATCCTACCAGACTTATTGACAAGATTTTTCATCTATAAATAATAAAGTTTTGTGAAGAACTTCAGGAAACAAATTGAAGAAACCGCTCTACTTGTACAATGAGCAGTACAAGTTCACGCAATAAGATGAAAGTTATTTCTTTTAGCGAAGCGAGAAATAGCCTGAAGTAAGTATATTTTTTTGAAAGCACTCCATCGACTCAAACTAAGTGCCTTACGGTATCCTCACAAAATGTTCCTGATGATTACTGGTTTCAAAAAATACTTCGGTAAAGGAAGCTAGAGGAAGTAAGTTTTTTGTGCATTTATGAAATTAATTCAAATACTAAAAGTAGCTGTAATTCCTGTTTTGACTGTATTTAGCTTGGTGTCCGCATCAAACATAGCACTAGCCGACTACTTAAATAGTCAGGGTTCAGGAGGTGATTACCGTTATGAATTATGGTCTAGCGATGATAATAGCAGTTACTATTTGAAAGTTTGGCTATATGAAGCAAGTCCAGACAGTAGTGCATACTCCACAACTAGATCATTTGACTCTAGTAGGGAAGCTTTAATTTATTTTGATTGCAATTACGCCGAGAGAAGTTTACCAGAATGCCCTAAATAATAATTCGTAATTGCTAATTCGTAATTCGTAATTGAATTTTTTAATTA
>NZ_JAWJTF010000276.1:0-2713 GCF_048836525.1 Nostoc sp. CALU 546 | reverse complement strand
TGTAAGAATAGATACAGCGCCGGTCGTATCAAAAAGTCCAGCACTTAGAGTCAGCTTTTGTTGAGTTAGTCCGCGCAGATTCATCAGTAGCAGCTGCTGTAGTCTGATTGTCTGAGATACAGCCTCATGTTTAGACTGATGTGCAAATGCGTTGTATTTTTCTAGAGATTTGTATGTCTCTGAAAGTGGATAGCCTAACTGGATAATTTGCCACGATCCTTGATAACCGTTGTAGTTTGCCATCGTCACATCACCTGCTTCTACACAGCCAATAAATCCCCGCTCTAAAAAGGGAATATCGGTGGCAATATGGTTACACCAAACGTTAATATGACTTCCATGAATATGTAGAACAACTCCTCTAAGTTTCAAATCATTTAACTTTTCATTCAATTGAATCGTCATCTCAGAAAATGCGTAGCCTGTAGGAATATCATGGAAGATAGAAACCAACAACATCGCATACATGCTGTAAGCAAAACAGGAGTCTTCTGTATTACCAAACTTGAGTGAGTAGTTAACAGCTTTGAGTACAACTAAAGGAAAAATATCAGGTCTACCGAGATAAGTAGGTGGCCCCAAAGTTGTCAACAAACTAATTACTGTTTGAATATTGGGGTCTTGAATTAATGGAGCATCAATTAAATCAGAAATCTGTCTCTTATCTAGATTGGTTAATACCTGTTTTTTTTCAACTGCGATCGCACCTTGAATTTGCTCATTTGAATCAGGAAATATCACACCAAAAATTTTTAAAGCTGCTAATCCTAATATCAATGCCTCTTCATACCTACCTGCAACTTGGTAGAGTCTGATTTGCAGTATATAAATATTGGCTTTTTCAATATATGATTCCGCTTTACTAAATAGTAGTTCAAATAATTTTTCCGCTTGTTCTAAATTGCCTGTTAAGAATTCACATTCAGCTAATTCTCTAAATAAAATAAACGTTTGTTCATATTGTTCTATCCAGGCATTCTCATCTAAAAGATGCATGGCAACACTAAAAAACTTTTTAGCAGGAGTATAGGCTGTAGATGCTTTTGCTTTCTTTCCAGCAATTAAATTCAATCGTACTAATTCATCTTTTTCTGTCTGCTCAACAATGATATCGACCGCGAGATTGAGTTGATTGACCAAATCAAAAATTTGCTCATTCACTTGTTCATAACTAGCATTCTTCAGCAAAAGCTGCCCAATCTTCAGATGCACTGCCGACTTTGATTCATCAGCAATTAGGGCATAAGCCGCTTGTTGAACTCGGTCATGGTAGAAACGATAGTTTTTTTGGGTACTTTCATCTGACTCTATAGGGATAATTAATCCTCTTAAAATTGCTTCAACAAGTGCATTTGCTGTTCCTTCAATAGATTGTTCTCCAACAAGTGCTAAAACTTCTAAATCAAAGCGATTACCAATACAAGAGGCTAACTTCAGCACTTGTTGAGTCGCAAGTGGAAGTTTTTGCATCCGCTCAATCATTAGATTGACAATATTATCTGTAATACCTTGGGCTTCAATTTCAGCTATTTCCCATTGCCAAACACCATCTTGGCGGTTAAAATTCAGCAGATTTTCTTGATGCAGTGTTTTCAGAAATTCATTGACAAAAAAGGGATTGCCGTCAGTTTTTCGGATAATTAATTGGGCAAGAGTTTCTACTTGTTCTGCTGAACTATGTAAGGTATCAGCAATTAACTGATTGACATAGATAGGATTCAACGGTGTCAGCAGAATTTCAGTCGTTCTTGCTCCATACTGGCGAACCTTCTCTATCATCAAATTGAAGGGATGTACAACATCAATTTCATTATCTCGATACGCCAAAATGAAGCAGAGATACTGGATACTAGAGCCAGTGATAATAGTTTGAATTAAATTCAAAGTAGCGGTGTCCGCCCACTGCATATCATCTAAAAAAACAGTGAGTGGATGCTCTTTTTGAGCAAAGATGCTGATGAATTTCTGAAACACCAAGTTGAATCTATTTTTAGATTCGGCAGGCCCCAACTCTGGTATATGAGGCTGTTTTCCAACGATTAGTTCAACTTCTGGAATTACATCTGTGATTAGTTTGCCATTGTTCCCTAATGCTGCTTGTATTTGCTTTTTCCAGGTAGCAAGTTGATCTTCTGGTTCAGTTAAAATTTGTCGAGCTAATGTTTGAAAAGCTTGAACAATTGTGGAATAAGGAATATCTCGTTTATACTGATCAAACTTACCAGAGATAAAAACCCCGCGTTCCCTAACAATGGGCTTGTGAATCTCCTTCACAAGAGTTGATTTACCAACGCCAGCATAACCAGAAACTAACACTATTTCTGGTTTTCCTTGGCTAACAACTCGCTCAAATGCTTGTAAAAGCTTGGCAATCTCTAGTTCTCGCCCATACAATTTTTGAGGAATTTGAAAGCGCTCTGAGATATCTTGTTCACCCAAAACAAAGGATTGAATTTGTCTAGTTGTCTCCAATTGCTTTAAGCATTTTTCCAAATCAAGTTGTAAACCTAAAGCACTCTGATACCTCTGTTCTGCAACCTTCGACAGCAATTTCATGATGATGTCACAAAGTATTTGAGGAATATCAGAGTTTAGCTTTTTCGGCGATAGCGGAGATTTGGCAATATGACAATGCACCCACTCTAAGGGGTCTTTACCTTGAAATGGTAGCTGACCTGTGAGCATCTCATAAAAGGTAACTCCCAGCGAATAC
>NZ_JAWJTF010000281.1:0-2635 GCF_048836525.1 Nostoc sp. CALU 546 | reverse complement strand
TTTGTTGCCCGGTTAAAATTATCCATAAGAACTCCTTCTTCATTCTTTAAGGACATGAATTAATTCCTTTATCTTTAGCGTTCATGTAAGGTTACATAAATGCTAAATCCGCTCTTAAACTGCGAGATAAATCGTTACATTGGGGCCTGGGGACTGGGCATGGATTGGGAATTGGGCATTGAAAAGAGGCAGAGGGAGCAGAGGAGAAAGAGAAAGAGGTAATTTTTATTCTCCCCTGCCCTCTGCTCCCCTGATTGTCCCTGATCTTCCCCTACTCCTCACTACTACTCCCGTCTTCATACAAATGGTAGATTCTCTTGGAGAGACTACCAGCCCTAAAAGACATAAGTAATTACTTTTTCTACACAAAACTTAACATTTCCTGATTTTAGCCAAATATCCTCTCAGGCATTGCTCTGGGAGGGTTTGCGCTTCGTTTTAAAAATCTAATCGATGGACGATGCTTGATTATTATTAACAAAACCTATGAATCACCTCTACCTTTTGGTAGATTTAACATTGACAATAGATTGTTTTATACAATACGTAAATTATACGGACAATGCCTCAGGTAGTTTTAGTTAACCCCCAAATCCCTCCTAATACAGGTAATATTGCTCGTACTTGTGCAGCTACAGGTACAGAATTGCATTTGGTGGGGCCTTTGGGATTTGAAATTAGCGATCGCTACCTCAAAAGAGCGGGCTTAGATTACTGGCCTTATGTCAAGCTACACTATCACGAATCCCTAGAAGCCTTTAAAACATTACATCAGGAGCGTGGAGGTAGATGGCTGGGTTATACAGTTGGTGGAAGTTGTAATTATGTAAACTTTCAGTTTCAAGCTGATGATTGGCTGTTGTTTGGTAGTGAAACCACGGGTTTACCACCAGCAATTCTTTCAGATTGCGATGCTACTCTGTATATTCCCATGAGCCAACCGGGGGTTCGCAGCTTGAATCTGTCGGTAAGTGTGGCAATTGGCTTATTTGAAACCCGTCGTCAGTTAGGCTATTTACAATAGTTAATTACCTTTATACTCGTAAGTATATTTACTTAGAATCCGTCCCGGAATCTATTAGACGATTTATTATTGGCGGCAAAAATTTTCTTGTTTACTGTAATAATATGTAAAACAATATACCGAAAATTAGGTTTATTACCAAAATGTAGTGGAAGATACTTACAAACAAAGGAAGGTTATTATAAGAAATTTGTATATAAAACTTGGGGTATTGCCAAATTTGAATGATAGATTTTGATGAATTTGAAACATCCTAAATTTGGGAACAAATGCGCTAAAATCCAGTCATGTCTTACATTTGAGCTATTTTGGCTCAGTGAACGGCAGAAAGCAGCCAAAAAGTAGCCGATAGTTAATACGGTTGTTTTTTAGGGAATAATCAACGTAAAGTCTCGTGTTGAGAAGACGGATTGGGTAGAAATATCTTGAAGATATCTACAGCAGGGGGCATCAATTTTCCAGAAGTCGCAGGCAGCAATTTGATTCTCAGCAGCGACTATGGACTTGGCAAATAGTTTGTTTGTCCAGTCCCCGCGATTGACGCAAGACAAGCGCGGACAATGGTAAGGAGTAAAACGTCCTAAGTGGTGTTAGGAGTGGTTCGGACAAGTAAACACAGCAAATTTTAAGTTTTGCTAACACGTGTAAACTTGTCTAAATCAGAGAAGCAGGTTAATCTTGCGTAAGCATCTCTGGTGAATGTGATCTTGATCTATCATTTGTTGTGATCTAAATCATTGACTAGTATCCAACTGAAAAATCGAGGTCAGTTAAGCGCTAGTGATCATAGGAGGTCGTCTTTGAAACGAGCATTAAAAAAGAGAGTAAAAGCTGTGTTGAACAATACCCCCAACAGCGATGATGCCCCGGTAGAACTGCTAAATGTGATGAATCCAAAAGTTAACCGCCGGGTGCGGACAAAAGCCGCCATGATTGGCTTGGCAATCTCGATGGGAGCAACCAGCCTTTTGGTGACTCGACAAAGCGATCAAGCCCAAGCAGCAGTGCCAGTAGGCAGCCAAAAGGCAACCTCAGCTATTCCTGTTGTTCCTGACACTGAGGTGAAATTCGCCTCCACAAAGCTGGAGTCCCAAGCAGTCTCATCAGCGAGCGTGCCGGAAAGTCCTGTAATCGTGGAACCAACGGCAGTCTCACAAGTGCCTGGGCTTGAAGCTAAATGGCAAGTTGCCGCAAGTGGAATGTCTTTGCAAGTTCCTGCATCAGAAACGTTTTCCCAAGCAACAGCTGATTATAAAAATTCCCCTTACCTGAAGCCTCAAGTGGCACAGGGATTGAACAATACCTTAGCCGAAACTAGTTTCCCAACAGTTAATAATCTGTCTGACTCTAGTACTGATGGTTTTGGTAGTACAAATGCATCACTAACTGCCGAGCCACAAACAGTGGCAACAGCTGGCGCAGTCAACAGTGAAATAAATGCACAACTTAAGGCACAACAAGAGTTCGCACTAAATCGATTACAAGAAAAATCGAACCGTTTAAGAAAGAGTCTGGCACAGTTGCGGTCTGGGGAAAGCGAAAATTTATCACAAGCTGATATAGAATTAGCGCAGCCAACAACTGTAGTTGAGAAGACTGTATTAGCCCAAT
>NZ_JAWJTF010000416.1:0-1424 GCF_048836525.1 Nostoc sp. CALU 546 | reverse complement strand
ACTACAATCACTTCTATTAAAGTAAAACCAGCATCGTCTTGAGAATGAAATCGCTCTTTGGTGTTTTTATCACACATCCTAGTGTGGAATAACTTTAAAGTTAGGTTGCCCATAATGCCCCACTATTAGTTGTGCTGTTGATTGTGAAGTTTATTTAGTATATAAATATCCACGTCCCTGCACGCGGACACTTGCTGTCGGAAAGTAAGTTTGGTTATTTGAAGAGTAATCAAAATTGCTATTTTGCAACCTAGCTAGTGCATTGCCTCGTAAAAACACTTGTGCTGTTGTATTGGCAGTATCAACACAAGCATAAAAGCCCATAAAATTACCCTTGCTAAGTGTTCCAGTAGGACAAGTAGGATTTGTTGTAATAGAGGTTTGATCGATAAAATCAATTAGTACTAAAGGTTGTTGAGTGTAAGCTGACGAGACTTTTTTCCATGAATTCATTTGCTGTTTTATACCTGCGGCACCTGGCAGATTCAGGTTAAAACGCTGAAAACCTGGATTGGGGCAGTTGTTGGCGTCAAGATATTTATCATTGGGATAGTCAGTACCACAACTGACACCGCCAGAAGCCAGAACTCCATCACTAATTTCAAATCTGGCAATACGAGCCGCTTTTGACCAAGTAGTACTATTGTCTTTTATTAAATAGTAGGCAACTAGTGAGTAAACAAAAGTATCATCTGTGCTTGTTGTGGCGCGTTGGATAAATTTGCGTTTCCAAAACACTAAAATAGGTTTACAAGTAACAGTATTATTAGAAGAATCACAAATACCAGCGTTTTTCACAGGCGGGATTTGGTCTTGAATTCCTGAGCTTGCTGGGACAGCGTTTGAATTGGTAGTCAGTGCAGCTCCATCATATATGTAGACAGCTTGTTGTAAATCATTGGCAATGTAATTAACTGCCGTCTGGATTTCTTGTTCAGAATTTGCCTTTGCTTGTTCCTTCTGATCTGTACTGAGAATATTAACCATGAATCCTAGCAGTGGTGTAATCACAAGGAATGCCAGCAATAAGGCTACCAAAAGTTCTATCAGGGTAAAACCATTAACTTGCTGAACAAACTTAGAGTGTTTCAGCTGAATGCTGAGAAGAAATCTGAGTAAATTCTTCATAACTACGGTCTGCCCCTTAGTGATAGAAATACATCTAGCGAATGGCGGTGTACATATCTAATCTTGTAGGGTGGGGATCTTACCTGACCGTAGCCAAAGGCGGGCAAGATGCCCACCCCACAAAAATTAGTTGTGTATTTTTTTATTTGGAAGTCATTAATTACAAGTGTTGTTACTAGTAGTATTACTAGTAATAACAAGACGCTGACACAGTGCATTGAAGGAAGTGTTTCTAGAGCCAATTTCAGTGGTCATTTCCACTAGTGGAGATTGGCGATCGCCCAAAGTCCCAGTGA
>NZ_JAWJTF010000247.1:0-3150 GCF_048836525.1 Nostoc sp. CALU 546 | reverse complement strand
ATTAGGTCGAATTTATCCTATTTTACTCAATGTGAAGTCTACGCTATCGCGGAAACGTTTGGGGTACAGAATTGTTCAGTTATAGCTTCATGAATAATCTGTGATGTGGAAAAAGTATTTGCTAAAAGCCAGGCTTTTGCCGGATAAAGAAAACCGAGTTCTTAATTTTGGATAAAGTCGAGCTTAGAGGAGTGATATGACATTACAAAGTTTTTTGTACTATTTTCCTTATGTAGTGCGTAATAACACTTATTTGTCCTACATATTTTTGATCTTATTTTTACATTTTATTTACAATTGCTGCCCAGAAAGTAGCTAAACTTTATACTCTAGGATATACTTTACCTCTTCACTATTGTTTATAAAAATATCCTATCCAACTTCATGATTACTTGAATCAAATGTCATTACTTATACCATTGTAGTAGCAGTTTACATGATTGATATTAGAGAAGTAGTTTAAAACATAGCTTGTCTAATACATATACATGAATAAAAAATGGGCTGCTAAACGACTTACAATCAACCTCACATCAAGTGAGGCACAGAGACTTGAACAATACTGTTCAATCACGGGAAGACCCGCAACTGATGTAATTAGAGAGTTAATTCGCTCTCTTTCTTCTAAGGAGGAAAAAGCCTCTGAAAACTAGGAAATCACACTGTACAAAAAAGAAACCCAGGGTAAGTACATTTCAATTTGTGAGTGTATAGTCCTTAACAGTTATCAGCTAACGGTTAATCCGCATTAAAGTTAGGGGATTTCAATAAGAACACTTTCTTATAAGGTGACGCTCCGACGCCGCTAACAGAGTGAAGACTTCCTCCACTCTGACTTTTTTTTGGGATATTGTGCAATCATCTTGATACATTTGCGTAAGAAAGCGGGAAGCTGACGCAACAGTGGGAGTCTTAAACCGTGAACTTCCCTCTGGTCGCGGCAGGAAACAGAGAGCATCAGGCAGTTTTCCTCCAGCAATAACTGCCTGATGCCTTCCTTGATAAATAGTAATATTACTGATTTTTTTTAGAAAAATTTAAGTTAGATATAGTGGCTGCCATGTATTTACTTATACTTTAGAAGTATTAAGGATTCGATCTGTAATTTAATTTATTTAATTACAAATAATGATTAGAAGAACCTTGGTTATAAATCAGCCAGAGGTAGGCAAGTTCGCGGGCAAACTGAGGATTTTTTCTGGATGTCTAACACTTAGCTTTGCGATCGCAGCAGTATTATGCAACTATCAAAATGCGATCGCCCAGACTCCCAATCCTCAGACATTACCCCCAGGTCGATTAGAGGATATTCCTGAAACTCCGTTACCGTCAGATGTTCTACCCAAGCCAACAGACAAGAATCAACTGCTTCCATCCCCAGAACTACCGAATCAGCCAATTGGGGAACAGGGTGACTTTAATGCCAGATTTCGGGTTGATCGCATTGAAGTTTTGGGCAGTACAGTTTTCAAAGCAGAACAGTTTACCGCTGTCACAGCTGCTTTTGTGGGACGAGAACTGACCTTTGCTGAGTTGTTGCAAGTTAGAGATGCCATCACAAAGCTTTACACTGATAACGGCTATGTAACTACAGGGGCGTTGATTACACCACAGACAGTAGAAGCTGGGGTGATCAAAATTCAGGTGATCGAAGGCACTGTGCAAGAAATCAAGATTATCGGTAATAGACGATTGCATAGTCAATACATTCGCGATCGCATCCAACTTGGTACTGGCAAACCGCTAAACATACCGCGCTTACTAGAAAAACTACAACTACTCCGTCTCGATCCGCGGATTCAAAACCTGTCAGCCGAGTTGCAAACAGGACTGCAAGTGGGAACTAATGTGTTGCAAGTTGAGGTTGAAGAAGCAGAAACTTTTAAACTGACAGCAAATCTAGATAATGGGCGATCGCCCAGTGTCGGCAGTTTTCGTCGAGGAGTGGATCTGCAAGAAGCCAATTTATTGGGCTTGGGCGATACTCTGAGTGTGGGATACGCCAACACCGATGGCAGTAATACAGTTAATGTCAATTACGCGCTGCCAATTAATCCCCGTAATGGCACTGTATCTTTCGGTTTTAGCCAGGGATGGAATCGCGTCATTGAAAAGCCATTCAACGTTCTTGATATTCAGTCAAATAGCCGTTCTTACGAATTGAGCTATCGGCAACCACTGCTGCAAAAAACAACCGAAGAATTGGCAATCGGGCTGTCATTTTCGCGTCAGGAAAGCCAAACTGAGTTAGGAATTGACAACATTGGGCCGTTTAAACTCTCCCCTGGTGCAGATGCGAACGGAAAAACTAATATTTCGGCTCTGCGCTTTTTTCAAGAATATACCCAACGAAGTAACCAGTATGTATTTGCGGCGCGATCGCAATTGAGCTTTGGCGTAGATTGGTTCGATGCTAATGTCAGTGATAATGAACCAGATAGCCGCTTTTTCGCATGGCGGGGACAGGCGCAGTGGGTGCGGCAATTAGCACCGGATACTTTATTTTTAGCTAGGGGCGATTTCCAATTGGCAGCAGATTCCCTAGTGCCTTTGGAGCAATTTGGTCTTGGTGGACAGCTAAGTGTACGAGGCTATCGTCAAGACGCATTACTCACAGATAATGGTCTGTTATTTTCCGCAGAATTTCGAGTCCCCATTGTCCGCGCGAAAAAGATTGACGGGGTGCTGCAACTGACACCCTTCATTGAAGTTGGCAAAGGCTGGAATGTTAAGGGCGAAAATCCATCACCAAGTACACTTCTTAGTACTGGGTTCGGGCTATTGTGGAAACAGGGCGATGACTTCTTAGCCCGCCTAGATTGGGGCATTCCTCTGATCTCAGTGGATGGTGAAAGGCGATCGCTCCAAGAAAATGGGTTGTACTTCTCGGTACGCTATTCACCATTTTGAGATCGGTTAAACACTATACCGTTTTGGGCATCCTAAATACAAAGTATAAATAAAGGCTTGGCGATGAATGCGACCTCTACCAATACTTTACGGTTAAGGGGAAACGGGGAAGGGGAAAAGGGGAAAGAAAAAACCTTTAACCTTTAACCTTTAACTTTTAACCTTTTACCAAAACCTATTCCGAGTTAACCACGCACCAAGCGATCAGTATAGCTTGCTATCATTTGTTGATATCAGTCT
>NZ_JAWJTF010000252.1:0-3115 GCF_048836525.1 Nostoc sp. CALU 546 | reverse complement strand
CGAAACGTATTGGTATTCAAGGTATCAAAACTCTCATTATTTATTTCTCAAGCATTCCGGAAACAGGAGGGAATGTCAGAAAAACTAAATAAAAGAACTTACTGAGTAACCAGGTCATGACCCACCACATAATCGGTAAATTACTACAAGGGCGTTACCAAATTGTCCAAAGCCTTGGTGCAGGGGTGTTTGGACAAACATACATTGCTGTTGACGTAGATTATCCAGAGAATCCCAAATGCGTTGTTAAACAGATTAAGGTTAGCAGTTCCGAATCCGGCTATTTGGATATGTTGAGGTTAATGTTTTTGACTGAAACTGAAACCCTCAAGCTTTTGGGAAGCCATCAGCAAATTCCTGAATTCATTGCTTGCTTTGAAGAAAACGAGCGATTTTATTTAGTGCAAGAGCTTATAGAAGGACATGCGCTGACTGCGGAATTGCCTATTGATCAACATTGGGGGTGTCTGTGGAGTGAAAAGGAAGTTGTAGAATTCCTGATAGATGTCTTAGGTATTCTAGAATTTGTTCACTCTCAAGGTGTGATTCATTGCGATATCAAACCAGAAAACTTAATCAGACGTACTAGCGATGCCAATGGCAACGATAAAGCTGTACGCAAGTTAGTTTTGATTGATTTTGGCTCAATCCAGTCTATCGATTTTGGCATAGGTGCGGAATTGCCTATTTATAGAATTCCCGTCACTTCATTGGGATATATACCGCCAGAGCAATTTATTGGACAAACACAGCCCAACAGTGATATTTATGCTTTGGGCATGATTGCCATCCAGGCTTTGACTGGGTTAGAACCATTACAATTAAAAGCTGATCCTTATACTAATGAAATTTTTTGGCGTTCTCAAAACACGCCAGTTAACGATTATCTAGCTGCTGTTCTCAGCCAAATGATCCGCTACAATTACCAAGACCGCTTTCAGTCTGCGGCTGAGGTGCTGCGGGTACTTAAACAAATAATCTGGGAAACTGAGCCATCACAAATATTAGAAACAGATGATAAATTTCCTCTAGAGGTGGCGATTGAGGATAATAATTCTCCAAACCCTGTATCTGGCAAATCATCCCCGTTATTCACAGGGATGAAAGTAGGACTGGCGGCTAATTCTTTATTAATGGGATTTGGTGTATATTCTTTAGTTAATACTGCACCTGCATATTCAGAAACAGACACTTTATATCAAGCGAAAAAAGAATATCAGGCTGGGGATTTACAAGAAGCGATCGCATTAGCGAAATCAATTCCCTCCCACAGCAATGTTTATCCAGAAGCACAAGCGACAATTGAAGAATGGCAACAGCAATGGCAAGTTGCTGCACAGCAACACCAAATAGCACAAATAGCTTTTCATGAGAGCAGATGGTCAGATGTTCTTCATGCTGCTGCTAAAGTTCCAGATATTTTATATTGGCAATCTAAAACAGATAAACTAGTTCAGAAAGCATACGTCAACATTGAAACACAGACGCAAGATTTATTAGCAAAAGCTTACGAAAGAGCAACTGAAAAAGATTTTTCTACTGCATTACAATATCTGCGGCAAATTCCTAAAGAAAGTTCTGCTGGTGCTTTAGTTCAAGACAAGTTAGCTGAATACAATCGAAAGCGGCAGATCAGAGCAGCTTACTTTTTACAAAAAGCTTACAAGAAAGCATCTATTGGTGATTTTAATCGGGCTGTAAAATTTCTCCGAAATATTCCCCAAGATACTCTGGTTTATGCTCAAGCTCAAATCAAATTGAATGAGTATACTCAAAAGCAACGTGTCCTGGCTGACAATCAAAAGGTAGCTTCTACAAAAAGAACAAATTCATCCATCCCTAAAAATTCAGCTACTAGAATTGAATATTTTCAGGGAGTAAATTACCTGCAAGAGGTTAATATTCGTTAGTTATAAATATGAAAAACAAAACCCATCTAGAAAGTATCTAAATGGGAAAATCTGGTTAATTTTGGAATTTGCTAACAGGATAAGATTCTTAACTGAGTGCATATTTCAGAGGTAATCCGTCCTGAAAAACTAGTAATTCTCCCGGTTGAATTTGTGTCCAAACTTCGTTGTCAGTGAGGGGAGTAGTAGCAATGACAGCGACGCGATCGCGTTCAGTAGTCACTTCTCGAAAATCTACGGTCATATCTTGGTCAATTAAATGGGCAGCCGCAAAGGGCGCTTGGCGAACAATGTAGCTGAGTTTAGTTGAGCAATAAGCAAAAAAGTGTTCTCCATCTGATAATAGGTAATTAAATATACCCAATTTTGCAATTACAGCAGTAATTTCTCGCAGCACAGAGTACAGTTCCTTTATGTCAGGCTTACCTTTAGGAAAACGCGATCGCAATGTTTCTAGCATCATACAGAATGCTTTTTCACTATCGGTATCACCTACGGCTTGATAAAAGCCCAAATTTTCTGGATCAAAATCTGGCAAATTACCATTGTGGGCAAACACCCAATATTGACCCCATAATTCTCTGCGGAAAGGATGGCAGTTGTGTAGGGCAATTTCACCCTGAGTAGCTTTGCGGATATGGGCTATGACATGGGTTGAGTGAATGGGATAATTCCGCACAAACTCAGCTACCGGAGAAGCAACAGAAGGTTGAGCGTCTAAAAACATTCGACATCCCTTTCCCTCAAAGAAAGCAATGCCCCAACCATCGCTATGATCATCCGTTTTTCCTCCCCGTGCAGAAAACCCTTCAAAAGAAAAGCAAATATCCGTTGGAACATTGCAATTCATTCCGAGCAATTGGCACATTAGCTCTCAATTTTTGACTAAGGTCTCAGGATCAAGATACTTCAGAATGCTGCATTGATTCTGGAGCGATCGCTTCAATCTTGGAATTTCGTGGGCATTGGGCATGGGGCATTGGGCATGGGGCATTGGGCATGGCTCAAGAATCAATCAATAGTTCTTCTTCCCCTGCTCCCTCATCCCCCTGTTGTGCTGTTAAGATTTCTTACCGAATTACGAATTACGAATTACCTTAAAGCATTTGCTGTAAATATTGCTCATAGCCTAGTTGTTCTAGTTTTGCTTGCTTTGCAATTACTGATTCACATAGGGTTTGGCGATATTGTTGCACTTTTGCTAA
>NZ_JAWJTF010000310.1:0-2360 GCF_048836525.1 Nostoc sp. CALU 546 | reverse complement strand
TTCGGAAAAAGTTTAGCATCCGTCCACAGGATTGTTTAAAAACAATTTCCGTTTGAGCCGAATAAAAATTCCGTTTAAGCAGAATTATCACTATCTTCACCTTGATAGTTTTCCCTAAGCTAATCAGGAAAAGTTTTTATTAAGCTTTAAGGTGTGGGAGTGATGGTGAATTTTTTACAACTGCGGCTGTCGCTATTGCTGACAGGTGTATTTTTTCTTCTAGGAATGCAAGCAACATGGGCAAAAGATGCTAATTCTTTTGGCAACTCTCAAATTTTGGTACAGTCACCAACACCTACATCAGAAATTATCGCGATCGCGGGAGTAAAAGCAACTTCCACCCAAAATGGTGTGGAGGTAATTTTAGAGACACCCCTTGGAGAACAACTACAAATTACAAATCGCAGTACTGGTAATAATTTTATTGCCGATATTCCTAATGCTCAATTGCGTTTACCTAACGGCAATGCTTTCAACTTCCGTTCAGAAAAACCAAATGCGGGAATTACTGAAATAACAGTTATCAATATTGACACTAATACTGTGCGGGTGACAGTAGTAGGTGAAACAAGTTTACCAACAGTTGAATTATTTGATGACAATACAGGGCTGGTTTTTGGGATAAATTCTAGTGCAACCGCGATGCAGCCACCACAGCAGTCGGAAACGCCTCCAGTAGAAGAAATACCAGAAACTCAGACACCGCAAAAAGAACCAGCAGCGCAGCAAGATGATGCGATTGAGTTGGTAGTGACAGGAGAACAAGATGGATATCGTGTACCAGATGCTAACACTGGAAGTAGGCTGGATATTCCACTACTAGAAACACCTGCATCAATTGGCGTAATTACAGAGGAATTCATTGAGGATAAAGCACCCCGACGAGTAGAAGACTTAGCCCCTTACATTAGTGGAGTCACGGCCGGAAACGTTGGACAGGGTGGACTGTTCACTGACTTTCAAATTCGTGGATTTAGTACAGGTAGCCAAGTTTATGTCAATGGGTTACGAGATAATTACCGCTCTTTAATCAGAGACTTTGCTAATATTGAACGTCTAGAAATTTTGAAAGGTTTCTCTTCGTTACTTTATGGCACAGGTTCACCTGGTGGAGTAGTTAACTATATTACAAAGAAGCCCCAAGCTACGCCCAGTTATAAATTTTCAGCCGATATAGGCAGCTTTAATTTTTATCGCAGTGAGGTGGATTTAACAGGGCCGTTAACTGACGACAAAAATGTACTTTATCGCTTGATTCTGGCCTTTCAAGATTCAGATTATTTTGTAGACAACGTTGAAGATAATCGTATTTTTGTGGCTCCCTCAGTAACGTTATCAACGGGCGAAGGCGGTTCTTTAACAATTGAAGGTGAGTATTACCGGCAAGATAAAGACTTTAATACTGGAGCAAAATTTTTTAATGGTGAGTTTTTCTATGACCGCAGTTATACAGATCCCCGCAATAGCCAAATCTACAATCACTATCGGATTGCAGCTTACTTAGATCAGCCAATTAGTAAGGATTGGTCGCTTAACCTCAGCGGTCAGTACTTTAATACACAAAGAGAAGCTAATCCGATCTTTGTCGCACTTGGTTTTGAGGGTGATACTCTAACACGTTTCTACCGAACAATTTTTGATGACTATAATCAATACAATCTTCGAGGTGAAATCAGAGGTAACTTCAATATTGGAGAGACAGAACATAAGTTATTAGCAGGCGTTGAATACAATAAATACAGTTCAAGGTTCAATGGTGTTAATGCTGGTTTTTTTGGTAGTATTGACGTTGCTAACCCTACTTTTGATGTTCCTATCCCCACCGGACTTACTAATAGCACAGTTGATTTTAGTGACAGCAATTGGGGCGTTTACATTCAAGATTTCATAAAACTTGGGCAATTTCGTTTACTGGCAGGTTTGCGCTACGGCGGATTTGAGTATATAAGTGGTGGCGTACCTGCACAAGATGACAATTACATTTCTCCAAGCATCGGGTTAGTTTATAGTCTGACAGATTCAGCTTCAATTTATGCTAGCTTTAGTCAATCGACAGAGCCACAATTTGGTTTACTTTCAGACGGTGGTTTTCCTGAGGCTAGAAAAGCTACTCAATATGAAGTTGGTACTAAAGTAAATCTGTTAAATGATAGAGTGAGTATCACGGCTGCACTGTTTCAGTTGGAACAAACAAACATTGCAGAAACAGATCCCAGCAACCCTGATTTCAGCATCCTTGTAGGCGATATTCGTAGCCGTGGATTTGAATTGGACGTTACAGGAAAAGTAACCGAGAATTTTAGCTTGATTGCAGCTTACACCTACCTAGATTCAGAAGTTACCAAAAGTGTTGTCTTTTG
>NZ_JAWJTF010000302.1:0-2463 GCF_048836525.1 Nostoc sp. CALU 546 | reverse complement strand
CAATAATATTGAACAATGCTTTTTCTACTATGCCTTTGCTCATTTTCATAGCTTTGTGTAGAATCCTGTTAAATAGGGGATCATTAACAATAGTTAATGAATTTATTGATATAGTCACTCCTCTAACGACATAGTTTGTAGTATTAAAAATTATTAATCTAAAAGATTTATATATTTCATGGTTTGTCATCAGCCAAAAGAGGTAGTCTTTATAGTATTTTGGATATAAAATTTTTAGTAAAGATTTGTTCTGGGAATGTCAATCAAGACTTCAAAGCTAAAGATCCCCGATTTCTCAAAGAAATCGGGGATCTTGTTTTTTAGGAATGATTTAGGACTGCTGATATTAGATATCTAGATCGGTGAAGTTGAGTTTAGAACCATAGGTTTCGATAAATTCTCGTCTGGGTGCGACCCGATCGCCCATTAAAATTGTGAAGATGCGATCAGCTTCAGCGGCATCCTCAATTTCGACTTGCTTCATTTTACGAGTTTCTGGGTTCATGGTGGTATCCCAGAGTTGTTGTGGCATCATTTCACCCAAACCTTTGAAGCGTTGGATGGTGTAGTTGGCGTTAGCCGGGAATTTGGCGATCGCTTGATTTTTTTCGCGATCGCTATAGCAATACTCATGATTACGTCCCCGTTCTACCTTAAACAGTGGGGGACAAGCAATATAAATAAAGCCTTGTTCGATAAGCGCCCGTTGATATCGATAGAAGAATGTTAACAACAAAGTCCGAATGTGCGCTCCATCTACGTCAGCATCCGTCATAATGACTATGCGGTGATAACGTAGTTGAGTGGAATCGAATTCATCACCTTTAACACCTAAACCAAGTGCTGTAATTAACGATTGAACTTCGTTATTTTTATAGATTTTAGCGTCGTCGGTTTTTTCAATGTTGAGAATTTTACCACGTAGAGGCAAGATTGCTTGAGTGCGGCGATCGCGTCCTTGTTTTGCACTCCCACCTGCTGAGTCCCCTTCCACGATGAATATCTCAGATTCGCTGGGGTCGCGAGAACTACAATCGGCTAATTTACCAGGTAATGGCGAAGATTCTAGTACCGATTTGCGGCGAACTAATTCCCGTGCATGACGCGCTGCTTCTGCGGCTTTGAAAGCTTGGATAGCTTTATCTAAAATTGAGTCGGCTATAGCAGGATGAAACTCTAGATACTCAGTGAGGACTTCTCCCACTAAAGAATCGACAATTCCCCGTACTTCGGTATTACCAAGTTTAGTTTTGGTTTGTCCTTCAAATTCTGGGTCGGGGACTTTAACGGAAATTACGGCTGTCAGACCTTCGCGGACGTGTTCGCCACTGAGGTTTGGTTCATTATCTTTAATTTTATTCCGCTTGCGAGCGATCGCATTTAATGTCCGAGTCAGAACCGCCTTCAAGCCTTCTAAGTGCGTACCACCATCAACGGTGCGAATATTGTTAGCAAAACCTAGCACATTATCTGTGTAAGCATCAGTACACCATTGTAGTGAAACTTCCACTTGTACATTGTTCCGTTCCCCCTGCACATAGATAATTTCTTCATGTAGAGGCTGCTTCTCACGGTTCATGTAAGCGATATATTCTTTAATACCACCCTTGTAATTGTAGGATTCTACTTTCGGTGTATCGCTTTTTAGTAATTCTAAACGGTGGTCAGTAAAGGTAATTTTGACACCTGCATTCAGATACGCCAATTCCCGTAAGCGACCTGATAAAGTGATGTAATCAAACTCAATGCTAGTAGTAAAGATTTGGATATCTGGTTTAAAGGTAACAGAAGTTCCAGTTCTAGCTTCTTTGTAAGCTTTGGTTTGCAGTTCACTAACTGGGATACCGCGTTCATAGCGCTGAAGATGAACTTTTTTATCTCGCCAAACGGTAACTTCTACAACTTCAGATAAGGCATTAACAACAGAAATACCAACCCCGTGTAATCCTCCAGAAACTTTATAGCCACCGCCGCCAAACTTACCACCTGCGTGCAGTACCGTCATCACGGTTTCCAAAGCCGATTTCCCAGTGCGCGAGTGAGTATCGACGGGAATACCGCGACCATCATCTGTTACAGTCACAGAACCATCAGCGTTGATATCCACCTCTATATGAGTGCAATGACCCGCCAAAGCCTCATCGATTGAATTGTCCACCACCTCGTAAACTAAATGGTGGAGTCCTCGCGGCCCAGTGGTACCGATGTACATTCCTGGTCTTTTGCGGACGGCTTCCAGACCTTCCAGAACTTGAATCTGATCGGCACTGTAACTGCTCGTCATGTAAACTCTCCTGATGCGTGGGGTTGAACTCGCCAAAAGGCGAATAAAAGTAAAAACACTCCAAAATTGTAACACAAAAGCCTTGCTGGCGTCTGTAGGGCATTTTCAAGAGAAGTTTATACTGGGGTTGCACTACCGTGGAAGAGGGGTAAGGGAGCAGAGGGGCACGGGAGCAGGGG
>NZ_JAWJTF010000137.1:0-20943 GCF_048836525.1 Nostoc sp. CALU 546 | reverse complement strand
GTATTTTTGTTGTGTTAGTACAATATTTGGGTTTATCTTCTTTGGTTTAAGATTAGTCGAAAACGAAAGGGTAGGCGATTAATTTATCGTAACCTTTTCTGTCTTAAACAAATGTTAGCTTTTCTACGTCAAGTTGTTGAGCGCAAATATGGAAGTGTTAAAGGTATTTATATTCCATCGGGTTAGCAATCGTTAAAAGTTGCTTAACTATAAGTAAAAGTAATTTATCCCAGCCTACGGGTTAAGATAGTTTCGCAGAAAATGTATCTCAAGTTACAAAATATTGGCGATCGCTCTCTTGGAAAAAACTTTGCGATTTACTGATATTGGTATTAACTGCTTTTACCCGCTCTCTTAGTCGTTCAGGGACTTGCAGTTAAAAAATATCTCATAGTAGGGGCATATAGCTATGCGCCCCTACAAATGTATAAAAAATTTGGGATATTTATTTTTTGCAAGTCCCTCATCACTCTTTTATGGCAAGTATTGATAATCTGAAATATTGTCAAGATACAAATTATAATACTTTATGTTACTAGTTGAATTGCCTGTAATTGTTACCTTTACTAAGTTAATGGTATCGTTGCCATTATTGGTAGCATGGATGGCATTTCCATCAATTACTGAGAGAATATTGTTAGAGATGGTAGCACTACTGCTAACATTATCATCAAAGAATTTTAGGTTAATAGCATCAGTCAATATCGAATCTCCTGGATTAAAATCTCGCACATTGGTAATTGTGTTCCCAGATATTGTAAAGATGGTCTGAGAATTATTCCTGACTTGAAAATTCATTCCATTATTATTGGTTATGGTGTTAATAGTATTACCGGAAACAATAATATTGTTAGCAACAACATCATCAGTAGCTTGGAAATTTATACCATTTGAGGCAGTACTTGTATCTACTCCAGTGATTTGATTATTATTAATAGTTATACTGCTCAAATTAGCACTATCTGTTAATTGAACATCCACACCACTGCCATTATTAGAGATGGTATTATTATTGACCTGTGCTGTACCGGATGCCGTACCAGATAAACTGACGCTAATATCATTTAAGTTTTCTGATAAACTATTATCGTCAATTGTTAAATCCACACTACCCGTAGAATTTTGGGTAAAAATACCAGAACTGTTATTCAAACCGTTAATAATATTCTGATTAATGGTAACTGCACCTGTTACTTCAGATAAAGCAATACTTTCTTGATTGGCATCGGTAATTGTATTCCTATCTATATTGATAGTACCGCTAGAATTTTCTACCTGAATACCTTGCGTACCTGCATTGGTAATAGTATTATCATTAATTTTTGCTATCTCACCACCAGTTAGTTTAATCCCTACAGCTTGGGTATTTTGAATACTATTATTTACTACCTCTAAATTGCCTTGCAAATCATCTAATCCAATACCTTCAGCAGTAGTATTTGAAATTTGATTGTCTGTAATCTGCACATCCAAAGTAGTTGTATTGCTGAAGTTACCCGCACTAATACCGCGTCCAGCTATGTCTAAGATGTTATTACTAGTAACATTGACTGTAGAATTGGCATTATCAAAAAACTCTAGATTGATAGCATCAGTAAAATTAAAATCTCCAGTAGCAGTATCTCTAATGTCGCTAATTGTATTACTAGAAATGGTAAATGCCGCACTACTATCTCCATTGAGTTGAAGATTAATTCCATCTCCATTGGTTATGGTGCTGATAGTATTGCCTGAGACAGTAACATTATTAGCAACGACATCGTTAAAAGCTTGGAGATTAATACCATTGGATGTAATATCTGCATCGACTCCATTGATTTGGTTGTTGTTGATAGTTACACTACTAAAGTTAGCACTATCTGATAATTGTACATCTACAGCAGTACCATTATTAGTGATGGTATTTTCGTTAATTTGTAAGGTTCCCGAAGCGGTACCAGCTAAACTGACGCGAATATCATTAAAGTTTTCTGTCAAATTATTGCTATTTACTGTTAAAGCTGTTGCACCTGTAGTATTGCTTATGACAATGCCATTGTTGGTATTAATGCCATTAACAGTATTTTGGTTAATGCTAACTGTACCTATGACTTCAGATAAGCTAATACTTTCTTGTTGTGCATTTGTAATTGTATTGTTACTAACATTAGTAGTAATGCTTGCGGTTTCTACCTGTATACCTTGCTCACCTGCATTAGTAATATTGTTGTTGATAACTTGAGGATCATTTACCTGTTGTAGTTTTATACCATCTCCAAAAGTATCACTAATGATGTTAGCATCAGCTATGACATTAACTGTATTATCTGAAATTTCATTGAAAATATTAATCCCAGTTCCTTGAATATCAGAGATATTATTTCTGGCAATATTCACCGTTGTATTAATGTTAGAAGCATCAAAATTATCCAAGAATTGCAGGTCAATACCATTACCTTCTGTAGTAATTTGGGAAATAGTATTGTCAGTAATTGCAATTTGTTGAGCATTATCACCACCAGCCAACTGCATATAAATACCATTACCTGCTGTGATTTGGGAAATGTTGTTATTGGAGAGGGTGACATTGGCGTTAGCATTGTCTAATAATTCTATATTTATGCCATCACTAAAGTTAAAGTCTCCTGAATTTGTATCTTGGATATTGCTGATTATGTTACTAGAAATTGTGAATGTTCCACTGCTAGTACCATTGAGTTGCAAGCTGATTCCATCACCATTAGTTATGGTGTTGATAGTATTATCGGAAATGGTGACATCACCCGCAGCCGCGTTTGAAAATGCTTGGAAGTTGATACCACTTGATGCGGTACTTGTATCTATTCCTGTGATTTGGTTATTTTTGATATATACAGTGCTTAAATTGGTATTTTCTCCTAATTGAACATCCACAGCAGTACCATTATTAGTAATGGTATTGTCATTAATTTGTACTATGCCAGTTGTGCCAGCTAAACTAACGCGAACATCATTAAGGTTTTCCGTCAACTGGTTATTAGCAATTGTTAAATTGACATCACCTATGGTATTGGTAAAGTCAATACCAGTATTATTGTTGCTACCATTGATGTTGTTCTGACTAATAGTTGCCGTACCTGTGATTTCCGATAACTTAATGCTTTCTTGGTTGGTATCGGTTAAGGTATTCTCGCTAATATTTGTAGTGCCGCTAGCAGTTTCTACTACAATACCTCGTTCGCCTGTATTATTAATGTTATTGGTAGTAATTGTAGGAGAAATAACTTGAGCTAATTGTATACCATCTCCAGAAATATTGTTGATAGTATTACTACTAATTGTAGGACGAACGATCGCATTATCTATTGCTTGTAATTGAATAGCGCGATCGCCACTATCACCATTGCCAATATTTTGGATAATATTATTAGCAATAGTCACAGTCACATCTGCTTTATCTGCCACTTCAAAGTCAATACCATTATTAGCAGCCACATCTAAAGTATTACCTGTAATCGTGAAGCTAGTAATACTATTGTTAAACAAGTTTACAGCCGGAATTCCAGCTTCAGGTTTGAACAAATCAACTTTAATACTACTATTACCAACATCGGTAATAATGTTATTGGCAATAGTAAAATTACCCTTAGAATTAGCAACGGCATTTATTGAAATTCCTTCATCAACAATCTTAGTCAGGGTGTTACCACTAACTACAAACGTGCCTTGACCTAAATTGCCCAAATTCAAATCGATACCATTTGCACCAGAACCACCATTAACTTGACCATTGTAAGTGATCTGGTTATTGAGGATATTAGCTGTAATGCTAGCGTTGCTAGTACAAGTTTTATCTACAAAGAGCGCATTAAAATCGCGGCAAAGATTAACTTCAATGCCATCTACTCTGTAATTAGTATCAACATCAAAGTTGGTGATGATGCGGTTATCGGTAATTGTTAAATCCGTAATACCTTGGTAATTCCAAACAAAAATACCACTTTCTAAACTAGAATCAATTGCTGGACTGCGTGTATCATTGATAGCATTCCTGGCAATTTCTACCGTACCTGTCACATTTTCTAAATAAATAGCTTCGCTAAAAGCATTGGTGATTTTATTATCTAAAATTCTCACATTACTAATATTAGTTCCCTTAACGCCTCTGGCATCATCAGTACCAGGAATTTGAATATTAAATCCAGAAATAACAGTATTGTTACCCAGTGTAATTAATCCATTTCCAGTGGGAACTATGCCAGTAATTGTTGGATGTATCCCACTACCAGATAAAGGTAGGGTGACGACTCCTAAATCTTTGACATTAACTACTTGTAGAGGCCCACTAGAGAATACTCGAACGCCATCGGGAATAGTAAATGGTGAAAAAGCAGTATCTTGATTAGAACGAACATAAATCACATTGTCTGCTTTAGCTACCGCCAAAGCATCGGCAATTGTACCAAAAGGAGACTCAAAAGTACCATTACCAGTTCCACCAGGAGCTACGTGGATAATGATGGAGCGATTATTATTTGTCGGAGTATCAGGATTATTTGTCGGAGTATCAGGATTATTTATCGGAGTATCAGTGTTATTTGTCGGAGTATCAGTATTATTTGTAGAACCTTGATTTTCTGATTCAATCGTTGCAGTAAAAGCATCAGTTCTTTTTTCAACAGCAACTAGAATATTGGCTTGGTTCTCTACTGTTGTTGCCATCCGCGCTAAAGCGCTATCTTTCTTCGGCTTGCTTCTCCTAGCGCCACTACCAGGGAAATTTGCACCAATACTAAAAGCCAGCCTAGTATCAAATAGGTCATCATTTTGTAGAGAAAGACTCAAACCCAAAAAATCATTAGGACGAGCTTCGATTCTTGTTTTCCAACCAAAAGCTTCCTTGGATTGACCGCCAGAGTAGTAGTATACACCTGCATAGCCCCGCAAATCGCCACTACCAATGCTTGCCAAGCGTGTACCAACCTCTGCATCTACACCAGACATCGCCACTTCTAAAAAGCGCGATCGCTGTATCATTAATGAATCGCCTTGAAAGTATGGCAGATTCGTTTGATCAACTTGGTTTTCTGAAGAGTTCAAGGGAAGATAAGCATTAAAGCGAAAATCCCAACTACCTAAAGCTTCAAAACCTAGCCCTAACTGATCAAAATTACTCTTACCTGTGTCACGAGTAGAATAAGAAATATAGCCACCAATAATCCGATTAGCTTTTTCGCTAAACAATCGATGTCCTAACAATATATTGCCAGCTAAATTCGAGTCATTGTCTAATAAAACCTTCCCTTGTAAGAAAGTCAAAGTATTGCCAGGAGTTTGTAAAACAGGCAAAAATCCCTCAAAACTGCTAAATGATTCATATCCTGCTCCCTCTGTGGTGTAGCGTACTCCAAAGCGGGGGGGAAATATCGGTTCTGTTTCTGGTATTGTTTGAGCAATAGCCGTTGACGCAGAAGCTAAAATTCCAAACAAAGTAATGCAACCCAAATATTTAAAATTATTCATTGGTAGACCTGATATATAAATAGAAACCCAAATTAATGTAGAGACACTACACTGCAATGTCTCCAAAAATTAGATAAACCTGTTGGTAGAATTTTTGCGGCGAATACCAATTACACAAGGACGAGGCTCGGCCGTAGATAGTCTTTAACTTTGATAGCTGCTAGTCAACCACTCATTCGTTATATCTATGTATTGTATTTAGTCAATATCAGTTAGCTGATACAGCTGAAGATATGACCGCTTACATCTTAGTTGTATTTTTTCAAACTGTCACTATAGTTAAAGATGCTTAAAAATCGAGGCTATAGACTACGAATAATCACGGATATAAAGACAGCATTTTTTACTTACAGCTTCCAAGCTCCTGAATTTTATCAGCACTTGGGTTATGAAGTTTTTGGAGAGTTAGAGGATTTTCTCATAGGTCATCGTCGATACTTTCTGAAAAAGTCTTTACAAAAAAACACTTAGTTAAATTCAATAGTGGAGATTATTGGTCTAAAAATAGCCAGATATCTGAGATAATTTTGATAAAAATTAACATTTTGCAGCGATGCTAAGACTGATTACTGACTTCGACGGCCCAATTATTGATGTTTCCGAACGGTACTACCGTGTTTATCAATTTTGCTTGGAAAAAACCCGTCGCTCAGACCAAGCAGTGCAAGAACTTCCGAAAGCGGAATTTTGGCAGTTAAAGCGATCGCGTGTTCCCGAAAAACAAATCGCCTTAAATTCAGGGTTAGACGAAGCCCAAGCACAAGAATTCGCCCAATTACGGCGGCAAACTGTGCATACAGAAGCTTATTTCAACTATGACACTCTCGCACCAGGTGCCGTGGATGCACTGTTAAAAATTCAACAAGCTGGAATTGATTTAGCAGTTATGACCATGCGTCGAGTTCGGGAACTAGATTATGCCTTTAAAAAATACGATTTAGGTAGATTTTTCCCAGAAAACCGTTGTTATTGCCTGAGTAACGACTACGTTAAAACTCGCGATATTGAAGATAAGCCTTTGTTGATGGCTAGGGCTTTAAAAGAATTGCCCGCCGCCGCTGATACCTGGATGGTGGGAGATACGGAAGCCGACATCACCGCTGCAAAAAATTATGGTATTAAGGTGATGGCAGTGGAATCTGGTATCCGCGATCGCACCCAATTGGAACTTTACTACCCCGATTTAATTGTTAAGGATTTTAGCACTGCTGTAGATTTAGTCCTAGAATCTAAACACCTTGTCTAGAAAGGCTCTTTAGGAGAGTACACCTAACCGTATTTTCTCGTGATCTTTTTCAAAAATTAAATAGGATTCCTATATTTAATTCTGCCTAGTACAGCACGGCGTAAATAAACCACCTATTTTAAATGTCTCAAGCCCTTGAAAACAATTTTGAAGATATAGCCGTAGCCACATAGGTTAGGACATTTTGAAAACCCTAAGGCTAGGAATAGCAATACTTTTACCTCCTGCCTTCTGCCTTCTGCCTCCTGCTATATATCCCGGCGGATCACATAGTCTGGGCGACACGAACAAGGAACAACTCAACGCCGACCTGCTGGAATTCGTTAAATCCTGATGCGGATGCACGGATGTGAGACATCGTTAAAAATCTCAATGGGTGCATTCTTGTAGGTTCGCACCTGTTTCGGACAGATATTTGAAACCCAACAACCACAGGAATTACAGGTATGACAAAACTAGATGGAAAAATCGCAGTCGTTACAGGTGCATCTAAAGGCATCGGTGCATCAATTGCAAAACATCTGGCAGCCGAAGGTGCAAGCGTTGTTGTCAACTATGCATCTAGCCAAGAAGGAGCCAATCATGTAGTTGATGAGATTATCAGCAAGGGCGGTAAGGCGATCGCAGTTCAGGCAAATGTAGCCAAAAAGGCAGAGATCGAACATCTGTTTGCACAGACGCAGCAAGCATTTGGCAAGCTTGATATTTTGGTCAACAATGCGGGAATTTATGAATTTTCCCCACTTGAAGACATCACGGAAGAACACTTCCACAAGCAATTCGATCTGAATGTGCTGGGATTGATCCTCACTTCACAACAAGCCGTCAAGCACTTCGGTTCGGCGGGCGGCAGCATTATCAATATCAGTTCCATCGTTAGCACCCTCGCGCCCGCGAATGCCTCAATCTATAGCGCTACCAAAGCGGCTGTTGATGCCGTCACGAAGTCGCTAGCCAAAGAGTTGGGTTCACGTAACATCCGTGTCAACTCTATCAATCCTGGTATGGTGGAAACGGAGGGTACGCACACAGCAGGAATTACCGAGAGCGAAGGTCGCCAACAGACTGAAGCGCAAACACCATTAGGTCGCATTGGACAGCCACAGGATATCGCCCCTGCCGTTGTCTTTCTTGCTTCCTCCGATTCGGGCTGGATCACTGGCGAAACGCTGTACATCGCGGGTGGGCTTCGCTAGCTTTAGATGTCTTGAAGAAGAATTCTGAATTCTGACTCCTGAATTCTTATTTAACTGTGAGAGTTTTATGCAAGCAAACTATCCCCAAGGAGTTTAGCACTGATGGAAACAGCAGATGTCATTGTCATCGGCAGTGGTCAAGGTGGCATTCCACTGGCGGCTGATTTTGCCAAAGAGGGACGCAAAGTTGTCTTGTTTGAGCGAGATGCTTTAGGCGGCAGTTGCATCAACTATGGCTGCACTCCGTCCAAAGCCTTCTTAGCAGCGGCTCATACAGCAGGGCGATCGCACCAGGGTAAGAAGTTAGGCATCCACACGGAGGTAGAGGTGGATTTTCCCGCTGTGATGGAGCGAGTTCGGGGAATCCGCAGCAGCTTTAATCAGGGGATTCGTAAGCGATTGGAAAGTGCGGGTGTTAAAGTCATTTGTGCCGAAGCTTCTTTTGTTGGTGAACGGACGGTCAAAGGTGGGGATGTTACCCTTCAGGCTCCTCTGGTAATCATTAACACGGGCACATCATCGCTGATTCCTGACATTCCCGGACTTGCAGGAACTCCTTACCTGACCAACCGCAATTTCTTTGACTTAAACACCTTACCAGCCCGTTTATTGGTGATTGGAGGCGGCTATATTGGCTTGGAATTGGGACAAGGACTAGCGCGTTTGGGCAGTCAAACCCACTTAATTGTCCGGGGCGATCGCGTCCTTGGGCAGGAAGAGGCTGATGTCAGCGAGGTCTTAGCAGAAGCATTAAAGCAGGATGGGATTGGGCTGCACTTTGGAGTCAATGTGAATCACGTCGCCCACGAGAATAATCTGTTTAGGCTGACTCTGAGCAGTGGTGGACAACTCCAGGGAGAGGCATTGCTGGTTGTGATTGGACGGAAACCCAATACAAGTACATTAAATGCAGCGAACAGTGGAATTGAGCTAGATGATAAGGGATTTATCAAAATTGACGACCAGTTCCATACCACCTGTTCTGGAGTTTATGCGATCGGGGATGCTGCCAAACAGCCTGCCTTTACCCATGTGTCATGGGAGGACTATCGCCGCTTAAAAGCAATTTTGTGTGGAGAAAACCGGACACGGAGCGATCGCGTCCTTGGCTATGCGGTCTACACAGAACCCCAGGTTGGCCGAGTGGGTATGACGTTAGAACAGGCTCAAAAACAAGGCATCAACGCGTGTGCTGTCACATTACCCATGAGCCAAATTGCGCGTGCGATTGAATGGGGGCATGACCTCGGATTTTATCGCCTGGTAATCGACAGGGACACAGACAAAATCCTGGGAGCAACCCTGGTGGGGTACGAAACTGCTGAACTGGTACATGTATTTTTATCCCTGATGGAAGCAGGAGCAACCTGGCAGTTGTTAGAGCGATCGGTTCACATCCATCCCACCTATGGTGAAGCTTTACCCAGTCTGGCACGGTTGCTGCTTGGAGATAACATGCCAGGGTGTCCGAATATGTGAATATGTTATGCACTGAAATGTTTCTCTCGGCATCGCTTTGTATTGCTATATAACCCCATGTGCAACTTTAGACCTCTTGCAAAAGTGCTTTTTGCAAGAGGGGGAAAAGGGTAAAGGGTAAAGGTTAAAGGGGAAGGGGGCAATACAGAACTTTTTCCCCTTCCCCCCGCCCCTTATCCCCAGAGGGGGCCCCACCTTCCCCTTTTCCCGACTTATGCAAGAAGTCTTTTATCTCAAACCTAACCCCCAACCACTTCCCTACAAGGGAAGGGAGCAAAAATCAAAGCCTCTCTCCTCAAAGGAGAAAGGTCAGAATATTAAGTCGCACATCGCGTTATATACGTAGTAAGGGCACATACCTATGTGCCCTTACTACATATCACATCCAAATAAACAATACACATCAATCACATCTTCTTTTTAGAAGCTTACTTACGTATATAGATTTAGCGTAGAAAGCTACTAACCAACCACAAGAATATAAACGTCAGTACAGTAGAGAACTGATTCGATGACAGATTGAGAAATGGTATTTGTGGTAAGAGCCACATAGCAAAGAGTCCCCCAGCGATTAAGCCAATGATTAAACTGACCAGGGTGAACAAAACTGCTCGGCCAAACTTACCTTCCTTGCGATTGAGAAAATAAATACTCGCGCCTACCCCAACCACCAATGCCAGTTGCAAAACCTGATCGCCTCCCTCTGGATAAAACAGGCTAATAGAACTCAAACCAAGAAACCAAGCTCCTGGTAAGAATATATCCGCAGGCGTTGGCTGATCCAGCATCCGTTGCAGCCATGCAGGTGACTGCTCACGAGGGCTTGGACTTTCTTTAGGAGGCGATTGTACTCGCAACTCTGGAAACCGAATGCGTTCAGGGACTTTGATTTTACCTTCCTGGCGCATCCGTAAGCGATCCATTAAAATCGCATCGTAAGCCGCTTCAATTACTTCTAAATGCTTGGCATCGCCACTATGTTGCTCGAATAGGCGATTACGAGCATCCTGAATCTCATCGAAGCTAGCCTCTTCTGATACCCCAAGTTTTTCGTAGGGATTTTGATCGCTCATGGGAGTTTGTTACTTCAGCCTCAGTCAGCGGCAGTTTTTTGTCGAAGAAAAAACAGCTTTAGGTTTTATTTTGATCGAAATTAAAATCTCAACCTATTTTATTCCCTACCAGGATACTAGCACGGGTTAGTTTGATCGACTTTGTAATTTCAACCATAGTCACTTTAACATATCGCTATAACTCCGTGTATACCCTCATGTCGTTGCCTAGTTCTGGCTTTAATCTAGAATTTGAACGGAGAGTACCTAAAAATGCAGAGTTTTTATGAAAAAATCAACTTTACTGTTTCAAATTTGGCAACTTACTGTGCCTTAATCGAATTTTTTTCATTATACTGAATAATCGCTTGTGGTATATATCCGCATATCGATTTAAAATTGAAACGTTTTAAGTTACCACCTAACTCAAATCAAGAAGGTGTCTTGGTATTAAGAACTGTTGCGGCTAAAGTCAGAGCGCTTATACACTGTGGCTAACAGAAGTTTCGCGTTCTCATTGCCCACAATCCTGATTAGAGTATTTATTTTTAAATAGTCAGGATTCTTATACCGGAGCCATGTAGATTCTTAGTTAGTCCCAAAGTGGCAACTGCGTTTTTACGCAACTCTCTTGTTAATCTTACGAATTTTTGTGCAAAGTAATGGTCATGGCTCCTGCCAAGATTCTTGTAGTTGACGACGACCCTGCGGTTCGGAATTTAATCCAACGCTTTTTGATTAAGCAGAACTATCAGGTGGAGGCTGCCGAAGATGGAAAGACAGCCTTAACTCTATTTGAGCAATTTAACCCAGATTTGGTGATTCTAGATGTGAATCTACCAGATGTCACTGGGTTTAACCTCTGCCAAGAGATGCAAAGTCGTAATGGTGTTTTTGTTCTGATGTTGACTAGTCGTGCTGACGAAGCTGACAAAATTCGCGGCTTTGCTAAAGGTGCTGACGACTATCTCACCAAGCCTTTTGGGCTAGGAGAGCTAGAAGTCAGAGTCGGAGCTATTTTGAGGCGTCAGCGAGTGATAACTACGGCCGAGCAGAAACGCTTGGTATTTGAAAAACTGATGATTGATCCAGTGCGACGGGAGGTAGCACTTAATAACCAAGCAGTACCCTTAACTGCTCTAGAATTTGACTTGTTGCATTTTTTAGCCAGTCATCCAGGTCGAGTTTGGCGGCGGGCAGAACTAATCCAAGAGGTATGGGATTATGAGTATGTCGGCGACCAGCGGGTTGTAGATGTCCATATCGGTCAAATTCGCAAGAAGATTGAAATTGATGCTAGTCAGCCAGCATTAATTCAAACTGTACGTGGCGTAGGGTATAAGTTTGAATCTCCTGCTCATCCCCAGCACTTGGAAGCCAAGTCTTGATTTAACAGTCTAGAGTTTTTTTAACTCTTGACTGTTGACTCTTGAGGAAACTGTTATTGAATTTCTTTAGCTTTAGTAAAAAAATAAATTTAGACAATCAATCAAAATAGGTAGTTATTTAACTCATCCCCCGGCTTGAAGCCGGGGGATTTCGAGTCATTGGTCATTAGTCATTGGTCATTAGCACCAAGACTAATGACTAAATCGGCGGGCGGCTATCCCTCCCACCCCTGGTTCGCGCAGCGTCTCGTAGAGAAGGTATGGGATTCACGCCGATTTTTGTTGAAGTATTACTCCTCAGATGGGCGATCGCTTTGGCTTAAAATCCGATGAATGGGGCACGTGTAAGCTGTGCCCCATTAACAGCATGAGCTAGAATGACGACCTTCATAACCAGTACTTATGGGGTGTCTAGTAAATTAGCTGTTGCTGGTGAATCGACACAGGGCATTTCTACTGAGGAGTGGTGAAACAAAGTTTCTAAGTAAACTCGCGCAGCACGGCGATCGCTATCTCCATTTTGGAGTAAAAACAATGATAGCGCCGCCGTCAATACTCTGTTTTCATCCCAATCAGGATGGGTTTCTAAGTAGTTTTTTAAGGATTCGTGGAGTGTTTCGGGAATTTCTGTAAAGATGCTAACCGTTGATTTCATGAGATTTTCCTCCTATGAGGATAATCAAGAGGGACAAGTTGCTTGCGGTGAAGCGGCAATGAGGCTACCTCACACGCTCTTTTGCCAGCCCGACAATCTACGCTCACATCTAACGGTAATATATTTTACACATTTGACGCTGACGGTTGAACGGATTACAAAAGCAAGCCGAATCATTGTGCGCCAAGAGGGGGTGGGTTTGTCAATGCTGCGAAATGTTAAAAACGATTGTATAAAAAATAAATGCGAACGAAATAATCAGGCTTTAAGCCTATTTTTCGTTACTTTACTTTACAAAAACTCAGTCCTTGAAGTTCCTTGCTGCTGTTAATTAACAATCCCCAGTCAGACGGCAAGAAGCTTATTGGCTCGTATAGCACCTGTGGAAAACTGTTAAAATCCCTGTGGAAACCCTGTGGAATCAGTGAGGAAAATTGTAGCCAATGATAAGAATTACAAAAATGTCACCAAACTATGACTTTTAAGCTCATGAAATTAGCTTCTCAGTCTCAGTTGTCATCGTGGCTGCCTTCGATACATCCCCAGGTATGGATTTTCGCAATTGGTAGATTTCTTTCAGAAGTTGGCACCGGCTGTACCCTGTTTTATGCCCCCATCTTTTTTGTCAATCAACTTGGTTTATCTGCAACCAGTGTGGGGGTAGCCTTGGGTAGCGCCTCGATTTCCGGCGTTGTAGGGCGGATTGCGGGTGGTTTTTTAGCTGATTCTGGACACTGGGGACGCCGCCGCACTTTGTTGCTAGCGACGGCGATTTCAGCAATTGCTTCTCTCGTTTTAGCTGCAACCAATAATTTCACTTCTTTGGTAATCGGTAGCTTGATTAGCGGTTTAGGGATAGGTTTCTATTGGCCGGCGGCTGAAGCTGTGGTAGCTGACGCCAGCCAAATTGACAATCGTCGGGAAACTTTTGCGATCGCCAGACTAGCTGATAATCTGGGGTTAGCGATCGGAATTGTGCTTGCTGGGTTGTTGATCGCGATCATTGGGAGTTATCGCTGGTTATTTGTGATTGATGCCATCTCTTTTCTGGTATTTTTTGGGGTTGTCTATGTAGGAATTATTGAAACAGAACAACAGCAGATAGAGGAATCTGAAAAAACAGAACATTTTGCTTCTTGGATGGCAGTATTAAGCGTAGATGCAAAGCAGCTTGTCGTTAGACATCGCCGTTTCTTAGTCTACATAGCAGTTAATATATTTTTCACAATCTATATTTCTCAAATCCACAGCACCCTCCCGCTTTACTTCAAAAACTTTGTCCTTGTAGAAAGTACTGCCACGGGATTTACTGAAACTACCATTAGCGGGCTATTTGCTTGGCATCTGGTGTTCGCCATCATTTGTCAGTTACCTGTCACCAGTATTTTAAAACGCTGCTCTCACACATTCGCACTTACTGTTTCTGCCATTTTCTGGGCAATTGGTTTTGGACTGATTTGGGTAAGCGGTACAGCCACATCTCATCATCTGGCTTGGGTAATTTTGGCATTAGGAGTATTTGCTGTAGCGATTGTCTCCTATACTCCATCTTCTGCTTCTTTAGTGACTGAGTTAGCCCCGGAAAATCAACGCGGTGTCTATTTCTCCATCAATGCTTTGTGCTGGGCTGTTGGCTCTTTTATTGGTCATCCCTTGGGTGGATGGGCATTAGATCAACCACAAATTATTACCAATAGTTACTGGCTAGGCTTCATCTTGAGTGTAGCGATCGCTCTCGCAATTTTACAGTACCTCAATCGAATTCTGGCTGATTAATCACCAAAATGTTACTATGCTTATGTTTAGCGATTTTTTAGGGAGTGAAATCACAGTGGTACGTTGATACAACAAACAGCCAAATCATTATAAGTCGCTGCGATCGACTAAAAGTCCGACACATTTTGATTTTTTGTTTGTTGTAATGGCATCAGGATTTACTGTGAATATTCCTTCCTCGTATCTCGACAAAATTCGTGCAGTCTATCCCAATATCTCTTTTAAGCATCTTGACTTTAATCAAGATGGAATGGTTAACGATGTGGTAATTGTTAATCACGAATTAGTATGTCGCTTTGCCAAAGACAACTGGGGAAAACAGGTACTTTCCCATGAAGCTAAGGTGTTGGAAGTGGTGCAAAAGTATATTGAACTGCGAGTTCCGCACTTTGAACACCTGGAAGAAGGCTTTGCAAGCTACAGATTTATTAAAGGTGAACCGCTATCTCGTAACACCTTGCTAAAGCTAAGTGAAGCATCACAAGCGCGTATCATCTCCCAACTAGCCAAATTTCATCAGCAATTGCACAGCATCCCATATGAAGTTTTAGTTAATGCTGGGGTGTCTTCTTCTGGTGCAGAACGTTCTCGTGAAGATTGGTTGCAGTTGTATGAGCAAGTTCAGGAAACTCTCTTTCCTCACTTATGGCGTCATCAGCAAACTTGGATACATGAACTTTTTGCGCCCGTCATTACAGGTGAACTTGACTTCAACTACACACCCGTACTGATAGATGGCGACAAGCCAGTGTATCACATTCTATTTGACCCGATTTCAGAAAGCATCAGCGGTCTGATTGATTTTGGTACGGCTGGTTTGGGAGATGCAGCTTGTGATATTGCAGTCCAACTCGGTAATTACGGAGAAAGTATTGTGCGGCGTATGGAAAGCGAGTATCCGATGTTACCAGATGTCATCGATCGGGCGCGTTTCTGGATGGGGACACTTGAACTTCAGTGGGCTTTGGCTGGAGTAAAGTTTAACCATATCTCATTGTCATTGGCACATATTGGTTTAGCCAGAGAGGTTCAACCTTTAGGTACACAGTTAAGTTAACCCAGCATAGCCAAGGAAAAACGGCACGCTTGGCACACTTGTTTAATTTTAGAGACTGGCGAAGTTGGGGAAAAGTTTTGTATTTACTTCCCCGACTCGCTCATTTATTTGCTTATATTCTTTATTGGCGACGTTCTTGCAACTTGCGGTACACCGATTTCAAATCAACTTGATGGTGAGCTAGGGCAACCAAAGTATGATATAGCAAATCAGCCACTTCACCTGCGATCGCATCTGCTTCATCATCTTTAAAAGCCATTACCACCTCAGCGGTTTCCTCACCAATCTTTTTCAAAATTTTGTTATCACCACCTGCAAATAGTTTACAGGTATAAGAACTTTCTGTCGGATGATCGCGGCGATCGCATATTATTTGAAACAATTGCGACAATGTATCCCCTGGTGGTGGAGCAATTTTCCCTTCTATTTGGTGGAAACAACTGCGCTCTCCAGTATGACAGGCAATATCACCCAATTGCTCTACCCCAATGAGCAACGCATCACTATCACAGTCATAACGGATACTCTGCACCTTTTGAAGATGCCCCGAAGTCGCCCCCTTGTGCCATAATTCTTGGCGCGAACGGCTCCAAAACCAAGTTTCTTCAGTTTCCAAAGTCTTTTGTAACGACTCCTGATTCATCCACGCCATCATCAGGACAGTACCATCCAGATAGTCTTGGACAATTGCAGGCACCAGACCCCGTTCATCATAGCGAATTTTTTCAACAGGGATGGTGTAATGCAGCGATCGCAAATCGTTAGAAGACATACCAGCTAGTTTGTTCTAATGAGAATAACTTATGGATTCACGATACCACTCAGAATAGGGCAACTGGTATGTTTTTTTATTGAACAATCTTATCTATAGGACTTATATTTGATCGAAGAAGGCAGAAGGCAGATAGCGCAGCGTTAGCAAGTCCGCGAGCGTCGGGCAGGAGGCAGGAGGAAAACTGCCCTTTGTTTCCCGCCGCGACCATAGGGTCTTGGGTTTTATTCAAGGGGTTTGAATCCTATAAGTGAAAAAACCTCCTGCCTCCTGCCTCCTGCCTTCTGACTCCTGCCTCCTGCCTCCTTCAATGAATTGGAAATTTCCTAACGGCGTCTGCTGCCAAAACCACTTGAACGGCGGGGTGCTGTACTACGCCCACTACCAAAACCACTGCCAGAATTGCGTCTGGTAGTGCTGGAGTTACCAGAGGGTCGCAATGTACTACCACCAAAGCCAGAACCAGAAGGACGGTTATTACCTGTAGTGCTACGCGGTGTATTGCGTACATTTGAATTTCCAGGATATGACCTTCTAATTGTTCCTGTATTGCGGAATGCAGTGCGATTTGTCACTGCTGCGGGTGGCGCATTGTAGCGACTTTGATAATTTTGAACTGCTTGGCCATAGCTGCCGCCATATCCACCGAAGCCACTTAAACCTTGACCTGATTGATAAACAGGGGGTACATAATATTGGGGTCGAAACAACATACTACCAATTGCCTGTCCCGCCAAGCTACCAGCCACAGACCCCGCAAATGGTGCCCAGAAGCTATTTTCTCGACGGACTACAACTGTCTCTTGTTGTCCGGTTTGAGGATTGGTTTTATTCTCGGTAACGTTGTGAACGTACTCAAGTTTAAAATCTTCTGTCAGGTATAAAATCGGTTGTCCGTTTTCGACCTTCAGATAGGTTTTCTTGCCCTGCTTGATTTCATCATCAGTTAACCTTGCCATTTGCAAATTTTCGGTTGCAAAGGTTGGGGGCTTATTATTAAGTAAAAACAGGTTGTATTCACCAGTTCCATCGTCATAAGTAGCTTGTTGTATTTGATACTCTCCATCACTCAGCTTCGTTGTAGCCGAGGTTTGGCTAACGTTCTTGGCCGAAGAAGAATTAGTTTGGCTTTCGCCACTACCACAAGCAACAGTTGTGATACACAAACTCAGAGCTAAAAAAACGGCTGTAAATTTACGTACTATGGTCATGATCATTGGATTATTGTCCTATCTCTGAGCTTAACAATTTCTCGATGTGAGTAGTAAGTACGGACTACCCAACACATTATAATGGAATCAATTCTGGGTAATATTGCAACAGTTGATCGCTAGTGAGTTCATCGCCTAACTGTGCTGGGGAAAAATGTACTTGGATTGCCTTCAATCGATGTTTATAATGCAAATTTATCAATGCTTTCAATCCTTCCTTGAGCGCCTGAACGTTAGAAAGATCAGTTTCTAACTCTGGCACTTCTCCTTCATAAGCCACTGTAATCATCACAATGACGTTACGGGTTACAGGTATAGATAAAGGTTCATTCAATCCAGAGTCAGAAGTATAATCTGGTTCGCTGAGATATCTTTCGGCAGAATCAGTAAATAATTCATTCACATAATCTCCTGCTTCGCCTTCATTAAAAAATACGTCACCTTCGTTCGCAGCAGAAAGCCAATATTCATCGTATTGCAGCAGGGTTTGACTAATTTCTACTAATCCTTCTCCCAAAACTTCTAAGTCGCCATCGGCATCGATCGCGTCTCGTCCAGCACTATTTAATACTCCCAAAATTGGCGCTACTTCGCCTCCCCCTAAGTGCAGAAATAGTCGAAACACTACATAGCGAGTTCGACCGATCATTTTATTAAATAAATTAGCCATTTTCGTCCTCCATTTTTTTTGTCATTGGTTATTGGTTATTGGTCATTGGTCATTTGTCATTGGTCATTAGTTTAATGCTCTATGCCTCATGACTAATATAGTGAAATCCTTTGACAAAATCTATTACCATATTTAACGAAGGCAATATATCATATTTTATTGATTCATTAGATATATCATCATAAGTTGAAGCATTGAGAGCAGAGCGATTAATAAATCTTTTCCCAAAGTTGGGATGATCATAGACAATCAAAGTTTGGGCACTGGAATTGGTTAAAATTATTTGGGTTGGAGCTTTACAAAAATTTAACTTAGCGGCTACTTCAATATTTTTTTTCATCTGTTTAATTGTTGTAGCCTGACCTGTGGCTTGTTCTAAAAGAATATTTAATTGCTCGACAATCTGGGGCGATTTTAAATCTTGTTTGGCAACAACTTCACTGTTAATCATTTCCACCATGCTGGAAATATTCTTTTGAATAGATGCCGCATCTAGAAAAGGAAGAATCACAATATACGCAGTGGATAATAATGCTTCGTCGCTATCTACATGAAAGGTGAAAACAGTTCGACGACGACCACTTTCGATGCTTGGGGGTTGTTTTAGTCCCCGGTATTCCTGAGCAATTTGGTAGTAAGCACCTGCGATCGCAAAATTGGCTTCGTGTTCTAGGGCTGCATCAACGATAATCCTTATTGTTGGCGGTGTTTCGTTAAAAAAATCTCGTGACTCTGCGGAATGGAATTTTTGAACAATGGAGCGATCGCCATTTGGGCTAAGATCAACCCATTCACAAATCATACTTTCGGTTTTTAAACCAAACCTGGAGGTGGCATAAAGCTTTGCCCCAGTTAAAGTTGCTCCTGTTAAATCAGCACCAATCCATTCCGCCCTAATTAATTTTGCTTGAGTTAAATTGGCGTGTACTAAACTCGTATTCGTTAAATTGGCATTGCTTAAATCTGCGCCAATTAAATCAGCCCCGCTCAATTTTGCACCGCTCAAATCTGCCCACCGGAGATTTGCACCGCTCAAATCTGCCCACCGGAGGTTTGCGCCGCTCAAATCTGCCCCGCTCAAGTTAGCATGGCTGAGATTAGCTTGTCTGAGTTCAGTTTCTCGCAAATTTGCACCGCTCAGATCAGAACGACTGAGGTCACTGGCGTTTAAGTTAGCCATCTCCAAGTTAGCCCCAGTCAAAGAAGCACCCTTCAAGACCGTCTCGCTTAAGTTAGCGTGGCGGAGATTGGCTTGGCGGAGTGTTGCTTCTCGCAAATCGGCACCGGTGAGGTCAGCTTCCGACAAATCGGTGCGACTGAGATCAGCGCGAATTAACTCGGCGCGGATTAATGAGGCTCCCTTTAGTTGAGCGCGACTGAGATCGGCTCGAATCAAATTAGCGACGTTGAGGCTGGCGTTGTTCAAGATGGCGCTACATAGATTCGCCCCACTCAGTCTAGCGACATTCAACTTGGCATTGCTCAACTTAGCTTCACTCAGATTCGCGCCACTCAGGTTGACTATGCTCAAATTAGCATCGCTCAGATTTATGCCACTGAGTTTTACCCCACTCAGATTAGCTTCTGGGAGGTCAACACCACTAAAGTTTAAGACTCCTGCTGCGTATTTTTCCAGTAATTCCTCTACAGTCATCGATGCTACCCCTTGGATGCCAACTTTAATAGTTGGTAAAGTCATAAAAAACGGAATGTCAAAATCAAAAATGAATATTGGGATTTTAGGATTGGGACTGATTGGCGGATCTTTGGGCTTTGATTTGCGATCGCAAGGACATCATATCTTAGGAGTCAGTCGCCGTGAATCTACCTGTGAAAAGGCAATTACTCTCGGCTGTGTTGATCAAGCATCAGTGGATATGAGCCTGTTAGCAGCCGCAGAGGTTGTATTTATTTGTACTCCTCTAGCGCTTATTGTGCCCCAATTTGAGCAGATGATCGCTCATTTGTCTACCGCTACCATCGTGACTGATGTCGGTTCGGCGAAAGCACAGATAGTAAAAGATATTTCTCCCCTTTGGGATAATTTTATCGGTGGTCATCCAATGGCGGGAAGAACAGACAGTGGGATAGAAGCTGCACAGCGGCATTTATTTGTTGATAAACCTTATGTATTAACACCAATAAATACAACACCAATTAGTGCAATTACGGTTGTAGAAGAAATTGTGCGATCGCTGGGAGCGAATCTCTATTATTGTCAACCAGAGCAACATGACCGCGCTGTTAGCTGGATTTCCCATTTACCTGTAATGGTCAGTTCCTCGTTGATTGCGGCTTGTTTGAGCGAAACTGACCCCGATGTTTTGGAATTAGCCCAAAAGTTAGCTAGTTCAGGTTTTCGGGATACCAGTCGTGTGGGTGGTGGGAACCCAGAGTTGGGCGTGATGATGGCGCGGTATAATCGTCAAGCATTGCTGCGATCGCTGCAACAATATCGTCACAATCTTGATGAGTTGACCAACTTAATTGAGCAAGAAAATTGGGAAGTTTTAGAGGAAAAATTTAAATCAAGGCAACAGGCACGACCTAATTTTGTTGAATAGTAAAAACACGCCTGTCTTAGAGGTTGTTTGAAAAGTATTTGGCTGTGATTTTAGGCACTTAGAGATCCCCCCTAGCCCCCTTAAAAAGGCTACGGTGTACACACAAGTCAAAAAAAGATCAATTTCTCATTGTTCGCTGGTTTATCTCGTTCCTATGCTCTGCATAGGAATGCCTGATTAGAGGCTCTGCCTAGGCTGTTGACTTTGTGCATTTTTCGGGAATTTTTGGGAAAATTATTCGTGTTATTTTTTGTTTGACCTAAACTGCCTGAAACAGGCAGTTTAGGTCAAAAACAGGCGACACATTTTTTGCATGAAGTCTTACGGGCTAAAGGGTACAGAGTCAACACCCTAGGCAGAGCCTCTAATCAGGCATTGCTAGTGCAGAGACTCAAG
>NZ_JAWJTF010000277.1:0-2701 GCF_048836525.1 Nostoc sp. CALU 546 | reverse complement strand
AGATCCAGGAGGAGATTCCATCCTCAGCATTCAAATCATCAGCAGAGCAAAAGTTGCTGGAATAGAACTGACAATCAAACAACTATTTGCCAATCAAACTATCGCCCAATTAGCCACAGTTGCAGGTACAACAAAAGCCCTCTCAATCGAACAAGGATTAGTCACAGGAACATTACCCCTAACACCAATTCAACACTGGTTTTTCGAGCAAAAGTTCCCAGAAAAACACCACTTTAATCAATCATTCCTCCTCACAATACCATCAGACCTCAACCTAGAAATATTAGAGCAAGTATGGCAGCAATTACTAAAACATCACGATGCTCTTAGGCTAAGATTCACTCAAACAGACACAATATGGCAGCAGATTCATGCTAACCCAACCGATAATATTACTATCCGCCATTTTGACTTATCGACAGTTCCAGAAATTGAGATAGAAACTGTCATTGAAACCACAGCCAATGAATTACAGGCGAGTTTAAATCTTTCAGAAAATCTCGTGCAAGTAGCATTTTTCTGGCTGGGTATTAACAAAAAAGCGCGATTGCTGATATTAATTCACCACCTCGTAGTAGACGGTGTTTCTTGGCGGATATTGTTAGAAGATTTGCAGACAGCTTACCAGCAACTAAGTCAAGGCAAAACCATTCAGCTACCTGCAAAAACTACATCTTTCAAAGATTGGGCGCAAAAGATAACAGCTTATGCCCAATCAGAAGTCTTAAAATCAGAACTAGATTATTGGTTGAGTCCATCTTACGATGCAGTTGACTCTATTCCAGTGGACTATGCACAAGGAATAAACACTACTGCATCGGCTAGGACAGTAACAGTATCATTAGATGAAGCCGAAACTCTTTCTCTCCTGCAAGATGTTCCGAAAGCTTACAAAACACAAATTAACGATGTCTTGTTAACTGCCTTAGTGCTGGTATTAAGCGAATGGACTAACTCTGATTCAGTGTTATTCAACTTAGAAGGTCATGGGCGGGAAGAAATCGTAGATGGTGTAGACTTATCACGCACTGTTGGTTGGTTTACAACGATTTTTCCAGTAGTTGTGGAACTGGGAATCACAGATGATCTGGGTACTGCTTTAAAATCCGTCAAGGAACAATTACGTGTAATTCCTAATAAAGGCATTGGCTATGGCTTATTGCGTTATCTGAATGTTGATGCAGAAATTAATGCCCAACTAGAGAAAATTCCCCAAGCAGAAGTTAGCTTCAATTATTTGGGGCAATTTGCTCAGGTTGTGAATACATCTTCTCTGATACAAATAGCTAATGAGTCTAGTGGAAACAGTCAGAGTTTACAAGGTCAGCGCCATTATTTGCTAGATATTAATGCCATCATTATCAACGAAAAACTGCAAATAGATTGGACATACAGCAGCAATATACATCAGCACGAAACGATTGAGAATATTGCCCAAGAATTTGTCGAAACTTTGCAGAAGCTCATTGCTCATTGTTTATCAACAGAAAATATAGGTTATACGCCTACAGATTTCCCATTAATTCAACTTGACCAACTAGAAATAGATCAGATATTACAAAATTTATGAAATTAGAACTTAACAAAACTAATCGGCAAAATATTGAAGATATTTATCCCTTATCTCCCATGCAAGAGGGGATGCTATTTGAAAGTTTGTATGCTCGAAATTCAGGCGTATATTTTGAGCAGATAACTTGCATTTTGACGGGAAACCTAGATATAAAAACCTTTGAGCAAGCTTGGCAGCAAGTAGTAGCTCGGCATCCCGTCTTCCGTACAGCTTTCCTGTGGGAGTCTTTAAGCCAGCCGGTTCAAGTGGTATATCGACAGGTAAATGTGACAGTCGAAACTTATGACTGGCGGGAGTTATCTGCACAAGAGCAGCAACAGCAATTAGAGACTTTTCTGGATTCGGAGCGACAACAGGGTTTTCAAGTGTCGCAAGCGCCATTGATGCGTCTACATCTAATCCAGTTGGATGGGAATACTTATCAGTTTGTTTGGTGTCATCATCATTTATTACTTGATGGCTGGTCGTCACCTTTGGTTTTCCAAGACCTGTTGGAGTTTTATCAAGCTATTTCTCAGGGTAAAAGTTTATCTAACATCGGAACTGTCAGCTACCGCAACTATATTGCTTGGTTACAACAACAGGATCGAGATTTAGCTCAAGAATTTTGGCGACAAAAACTCCAAGGTTTTACTACACCAACTCTTTTGACTGTGGATAAACCATTGTCAATGCGGGAGCAGCATTCGAGCTACAGTGAACAACAAATTGACTTAACTGTGTCAGCAACAACAGCAGTAATGTCTTTTGTCAGACAGCATCAATTGACGATGAGTAATTTGGTGCAGGCGACTTGGGGATTGTTGCTTTCTCGCTACAGCCAAGAAACAGATGTGGTTTTTGGTGCAACGGTGTCTGGTCGTCCGCCTGAACTTGTTGGTGTAGAGTCGATAGTGGGTTTATTTATCAATACTCTGCCAGTGCGGGTACAAATCTCCGAGAAGACTGAATTGCTGGGTTTGTTGAAGGATTTACAGGCACAACAGATTGAGTCTGAGCAATTTTCCTATAGCTCATTAGCAGAGATTCAGGGGCTAAGTGATGTTCCCAAGGGTACTTCTTTGTTTGAGAGTATTGTTGTTTTTGAGAATTATCCTATTGATACTGCTGTTCTAAAAGGCGATCGCA
>NZ_JAWJTF010000355.1:0-1934 GCF_048836525.1 Nostoc sp. CALU 546 | reverse complement strand
GTTTCTTGACAGGCTCTTAGAGTATTACTTTTTTTAAATAAGTAGCTATGAATAGCAAAACCTAGTAATATTGAGTCTGATGTAACACGTTTTAACGTAGCGCATTTCTAAATAAGCTTTGGTTACTGGGGAGCCAATGCAGTTTTGCTCACTAGCAGGACAAGTACAAGTATGGATTTTAATGCTACCCAAAAGTTAAATTCAATAGCCCTTTCCTCTGGTACTCCAAGAGAGCGAGGATTTAAAGCATCAAAAAATTTAGTAGCAGTAACTTTTGAAGAAGCTTTAGTAATCATCAATGACCTAGTATGCGCCAACAGAGGTAGAGGCTTGTCTAAGCCTGAGATATCTGTTATCAAGGGTGCCTGGGATAACTGTGGTTATGAGAAGATAGCACAAGACTCAGGTTATACCCTTAATTACTTACAACGGGTCGTAGGCGCTCGATTGTGGACTACACTTTCAAAAATAATTGGAAATGGGGAACAGATAACTAAAAAAAATTTGCGTCTTTTCTTAGAGCAACTTACCCAAGATCATAATGTTCAATCCACTTCAAGTAAAGAGCAGGGCTGCATTGTCAAAGGCTTAGTACAAGTTTTGGAACGTAAATGCCTTGATACATCTAGCTTTTATGGACGCGAAGAAGAACTGTCCAAATTAAAAGAATTAATAATCAAGCGGCGTTGCGTATCGCTTATAGGAATTGCAGGTATTGGTAAAAGTACATTAGCCGCAAAACTCATTGAAGAACTCAGTACAGAGTCTCAACCTAAATTTGACAGTATAATTTGGAAATCGGTTGCTCATGCACCACCACTCCAAGAGTTATTAGCAGATATCATGGAGTTAGTACAATCAAATGAGCCTGACTTAGATTTACCTAAATATACTCAGGCAATGATTTCATTACTGATTAAGCAGTTGCAATCACGGCGATTCCTAATAGTATTAGATGAATGTGAATCGTTATTTCAAGCAAATAGCTTGGAACAGAGACTGGAGTACAAGTTATTTTTACGTAGATTGACTGAAGAACTAGATCAAAGCTGCTTGCTATTAACTAGTCGAGTTTTGCCGGATGAGATCAATGATCTTATAGAAATTGGACTACCTGTTGAGTATCTCAAAATCGAAGGATTGAAGAACAATGCAGCAGTACAGTTTTTATCTACTCAAGGTTTGATAGATTTAGAAAAGTGTAATGAGTTAATTCACACTTATCGTGGCAATCCTTCAGAGCTAAAAGCAGTAGTTAATCGAATTAATAACTTATTTGGTAGTTCAGAGAAATTTTTTGAACATAAGACTACGCTGGTTAGCCGTCAGTTCCAAGTAATGCTTGATAAAACATTTGGTCAAGTGTTAAACGAAGTTCAGCGTCAAATTATGATTTACTTGGCTGAAAAAGTTTTCTCAGATCCCCAACCTGTTGCTATCACAATATTATTAAATGAATTGAACCCAAGTAAAAATTCAGGAGTGTCAGACTCAGAATTGATACTAGCGTTAGAAAAACTTGTAAATATGATATTAATCGAAAAAGAAATAGACCCCATTACCAGAGAAGCCCACTTTTCTCTTCAGCCAGTAATCAAGAAATATATCATGACAGATCCAACAGGATTAGTACACATATCTAATGCTTCACCTAATCTAGCGATCGCATCTTAGGTAAAAGTTTTCACAGCCAGGTAATCTACCCTACACGGAGTGTCACCAATCCTCTGATTACCCATTAAAAAGCAATCCTTAACAAATGTGGAGGTCTAAAAAAGAAAAACGACATCAGATGGACACAAGTTTTGTAAGATCAAGCTGAAGCGATACGGAGGCAAATAACAGCACCAAAATTTAAAGGACAAATGCCACTAAGGAGTAGGCGCTTTGTCCAAGGAGCAAAAACTAAATAACTCCAGAGCGGGGTTTCTCAG
>NZ_JAWJTF010000422.1:0-1284 GCF_048836525.1 Nostoc sp. CALU 546 | reverse complement strand
GAAGGACTTCAGGTGCTTCAGCTATTGAGTTACAATATTTTGGCAGCAAGAGACAATAGGTTCTGAAACAATCTCTTTAATCTCTGTTAAGTCCCCTTCTGAGGACAGCAATAAATCTTTCCAATCTTTTGTTACCTGTGCATCCTTGGGTTTTTGACGGCGTTCGTTAGCCAGGATCGTCAAAGCATCATACCAAAGACCATTTTCAGCGAACAGCAAAATCTGCTCTCTCGGTCTGCTTGCTTTCTCTAAATCATTTTTCACATTAGAGTTGATAGAAACTCGCTGAATATATCCTTTAACAAAAGTATCCTTCAAGCGATTTCCTGGATCGCACATATAGGATAATACCCAGTTATATTTTTTACCAATTTCTAAGGCTGGTATATTTTGAGGTAAGTTGACACTAATAATTCCTGGTGTACTTGTTAACTGAAAAGTAGTTTTATAAACCGGATTATTTTTATTATTTATTAGCAAGAACTCAACTGGATTTATGTCTGTGGGCTGGTAAGGAATATAAAACCAGAATGTCGGATGTTCAGAAATAGTTAAACCAATGTTTGTCTTTGGAACTAAAGCCGTCAGAGGTTTTTCAATCGCTGGACAATCCGCTCTTGCCGCAGCATAGCTTCGCTTACCAGGGGCACCTTTTGAGGGTAATAAGAAGCGAATAATCTGGGAAATAAGTCCTGAAGTTGGAGGTGTATTTGTAGGTACTGGGGTTTGAGGCTGTTGTTTTTTTGACTGCTTTGAAATAACTTCATTTTCCAAAACATTATTATAACGTGGGTTTGCTTTAACAAGAGGATAAGCGCCTAATGTTAAAGGGAAAATTAAAGCTAAACTCAGATGTCTAAAAAGTAACTTTATCATTTTTTCATAGAAGTATGGAATAAAGATATATACAAAATACACAGACATATTCTTCTGTCTTCTTAACAGCGTTTATACGCTAATTGGTGCATATAGCTAAACGTAATTATACTTGTAGCAAGGAAAGCTATGGTAGAAGGAAGAAATGGTAGCCAGTAGCCATGAATTAAAAGAAAAAAGCAGATGCCATAGGAGATGACAAAAATAATACCTGTGCTTATAATCACAAGAATTATTTTGCGATCGCGCCAAGCAAGTCTCTGCAACACAACTGCGCCAAACACACCTCCCGCTAAAGAACAGAGCCAGATGTAAAAAACATCTCCCCACCAAGGCAGTACTCTTAGCAGAGGACGACCATCTAATGCCGCACTAGTAATTTGACTTACCATTTGGGCTTGAACAAAT
>NZ_JAWJTF010000312.1:0-2328 GCF_048836525.1 Nostoc sp. CALU 546 | reverse complement strand
AAACGCAAGATTTACGACATTTGGCAAATTATATATTGGTTAATAGGGAATACGGATGCAGCAGTTAAATTCTTAAATGCTGCGGAATTAACCTTTGCTCAGTTGTCAAAGACTCCTGGGATGGGAAAGGTAACGCGGTTGGTGGAATCGAGATTGGGTAAAATCCGACAATGGCGGATCAAGGATTTTCGGGATTATCTGATTTTCTATTCTTTTGAGGATACTACCATTGAAATGCGGGCGGGTATTTCATGGATCAAGAGATTTAGCAGATGTACTTAGCTCTTTAGACGAAGAATTTTAACCCAAAATAAAACCAATCCATATCTGCAATTAATCGGGTGAGCTTTGTGAGGAATGACCTACACCGCTCTCTAGTATCCTTGGAAGAATTGTTGTTGAAAGCCGTGAGCGATTTAAGGAGGTCTACGGAAAGAATCTCAGTCTCAAGCTATTTATCCGCCAAAGGCTAAAAGCATCGTTTGAGAACAAAAAAGAAAGGTTGAGCTAGGTTCTTATAATCCATAATTCCTAACACAGTATTCTTATCTACTTTTCTAAAATAATCATTGATTGGCAAATAATCATAAATCATAGTAGCCGTGACTTTGCCTCTGTACTCCATCATTCTCAGTCTGGCTTGGCTTTTATCGGTTTTGAGTAAAGAATTAATTGATCCTAGTAACGGTTTGAGAGAATTATTTTTGGGTATCGGTAACTTCAAAACCCAGTTCATTAAAGTCGGATGAGGCGCAACTGGAAAAATCTTCCCCTGACTATCTAAAAATAACAAAGGGTGAACATTTTCAGCATCTATAAATTCTTTTCCATACCAATTAGAAATTTCTAATAAACCATCCATTGGATGATTTGTATGTAGTCCAGACCCTTGCCAACGACCAAACATAAAATCTAAATTCACGGGTTCAAAAGCATCAAACAATTCTAGAGCTTTTTCTATTGTAGTTTTACCCGTTTTTAGAATTAACTGATAATTTTCTAAGGTTTCCATTGTTGTTATCCTTTTACCTATTATCTTAGCAAAACTGAGCTTTTTATACTCATTCTTTCCTATGCGAGTGCAAGCCTCTGATAGGAGATGGGAATTATGACAGGCTTACCGATCTCCTGTAAATGCTATATAAATTCTAGTTCTATTCTTGATGAGAAATATGAAATACAGTTTTCTGATTGCCACTATCACACTTTGTCAAACTCAATATAGAGGTGCTTCAGTGTACGCATGAGTACGTTTGGTAAGTATTGGTATCCTTCTGATGCCAAGCGGATATTCTTTATCCGTAGCAGCAACTTTTTATAAGCGATGTGCATTTCCTTACGAGCAAGCATAGCACCTAAACAAAAATGAATACCATGACCAAAAGATAGGTGGTTACTTGCATTATGGCGGCGGACATCGAAACGCTCACTCTCCTGAAATTTTCTGGGGTCGCGGTTAGCGGCATCGAAACGAAGCATCACTAAAGACCCAGCTTTGAGATCGATGTCTTGGAGTTTTGTATCTTGCGTTACAACTCGCCACATTCCGGCTGTGGGGCTTTCCATCCGTAAAACTTCTTCCACTAAATTCTCTAGCAGGGAAGGATCTGCTTGTAGCAACGGAATCTGCTCTTGATTCTTTGTCAGCAACAACATCCCAGCTGTAAGGGCACTAGTGACCGTCTCATTACCTGCTACTAGTATTTGCTGAATTATACTTAGCAGTTCAGCAGTGTCGAGCGCTCGTTCTCCAGCCACCTTTGCCTGTACCAAGTCGGTGATCAAATCATCTTCCGGCTGTTTTTTGCGTGACTCAATGACATCATGAAAATAATGTTGGAAAGCAACAACATCTTTAGCACACTCGATCTCCTGCTCTCTAGAAAGTAGATGACCTAGACGCGCAATAAAAGCATCAGACCATTTTTTGAACTTTGGCAGATCCTCTGGCGGCACACCTAATTGTTGAGCAATAACTTTGACAGGTAAAGGGACGGCAAACTCACTGACAAATTCACACTTGCTCCTCGTGATGAAACAGTCAATAAGTTCATCAACAATCTGCTCAATCAAATTATGCATTTTGTTCACACGCGACGAGCTAAATGCCTTATTCACTAGCGCTCGGAATCGCTCGTGTTCTGGCGGGTCTGCTGTGAGCAGGGTGTTCATTCGAGGCCAACCTTGAGCAAAGATTTTCTTCCATTTCCTTATCTTTTTTTTTACTGCCTGCCCGTATAGTGGAGAAGTTGCTGGAGAATACTCCTGTATCTTTTAGGATTTCGTTTATTAAGTCATAGCTGGTAACCAGAAAGAGATTGGCCTCAG
>NZ_JAWJTF010000429.1:0-1204 GCF_048836525.1 Nostoc sp. CALU 546 | reverse complement strand
TGAACTCGGTGGTCATTCATTGTTATTAGTTCAAGTTCATAGCAAATTGCAAAAAACATTTCAGCGAGACTTCTCTATGATTGAAATGTTTCAATATCCTACTATTAGTCACCTAGCTAGATATCTAATTCAAGAGTCAAGCGAACAGCCATCTTTTACCCAACATTCTCATCGCCCCGAAAGCCGAACAGCTTCAGTACAGCAACGCAAACAAGCTAGAAAAGAACATCGAGCAGCGACAAAGCACAAGTCCCATTAATTTTGCAAGGTTTGTAGTAAACACTTTAGTGATTAAAAATCCAGGGCTTTAGTCGTGACTACGAACTTATTCAACAACAATGCACTAAAAAAGAAACCTATCCAAGGATATAAAATGACATTAAGCAAACAAGAAATGTCGAACCAAAATTATTTTGTTAAAACTGAGCAAAAATTACATGATGATATTGAAAAGCAAGTGATGCAACTGTTTAGTTCATCAAGCCAAGGAATATATATCGAAGAACAAATAGATGCAATAGTTAATGATTTATCTCAAGATTTTTTAAGTACAACCGATGCTAATAGTCGTATCGATTTAGATTCTTTACTAGACAATTATTCTGATAGTCAAATACCTGTCCAACCTGTTGATTTTGAGAGCTATATCCAAAATTTAGGTAACAATGTTGTAGCTCATTCAATACATACATCCTCGCCACGATTTATGGGTCACATGACCTCGGCGCTTCCTTCTTTTGTGCGCCCAATGGCAAAATTGATGACGGCAATGAATCAAAATGCTGTCAAGATAGAAACTGCTAAAGCATTAAGCTTTTGTGAACGCGAAGCTTTAGCAATGTTACATCGACTAATTTATCAATTTTCTGATAATTTCTACGCTCAACATATTCAACATAACTTAAGTACCCTAGGAATTTTAGTTTCTGGTGGAACCGTGGCAAATATCACGGCACTTTGGTGTGCCCGAAACGCTTCTTTGGCAGCAAAAAATGATTTTCTTGGTATAGAAAAAGAAGGTTTAGCCGCGGCTCTAGATTTCTATGGCTACAAAGGAGCAGTGATTATTGGTTCTGAATTGATGCATTTCTCCTTTGATAAAGCTGCGGATTTAATGGGTATTGGTACGCAGAGTTTAATTAGAATCCCCACTGACAGTAACAATCGAGTTAATATCCAGAAGTTGCGTCAAACTGTTAAAGAG
>NZ_JAWJTF010000402.1:0-1562 GCF_048836525.1 Nostoc sp. CALU 546 | reverse complement strand
CCAATGCCCCATTCCCAATCCCCCCATTTTACGTTTTTATGTCTTTTCTTATAATTTTGTTAAGTAAATTAAATCTAACAGTCCATAGCCAGATATGATCGATTGCGGGTTTTGTAATTAAGTTATTGAATTTTTTAAAGCAATTAAGAGGAGAAAAGGAAAAATGTTTGACGCTGTGTCTGACTTGTTTAACGCTTTTACCAGTATCAATTGGGAAGTTATTTTCCAATTGCTATCCGTAGCGCTAATTGTGATTGCTGGCCCAGCAGTAATCTTTGTACTGGCATTTCGCAACGGCAACCTATAAGAGTGCTGAGTAGTGAGTGCTGAGTGCTGAGTAGAAGAAAATTTTGGAATTTAAAACTGATAACTCATGAACCAGCACTCAATACTGATAACGCCTGAAGGGCAGCTTGGATAATATTGTCATATTGTGGTTGAGAAATATCAACTTCTTTGGCGTTTTGCCGATTAGTTCCTAGCAAGCCTATTATATGTCCTGGCTGCATGGCTAAAACTTTACCTTCAGAATTTTTAATTCTTAATTCTGCTTCAATACCGTTTTTATAGAAACCACAAGTATACTGTCGTTGATTGTATTCAAAGGTTGTGCTTGATGTGGTTGGTGGCGAAACAAAAAATTTTTGAATCTGAATTGGCAGTCTGACACCGATTAGCTCTAGCTCGATGGTGGTGTTGCCGTTAAAGTAATTTTCTCGCAGTTTGTAAGCGATATCCACTCGCGATGGTAAACGGAAGTAGTCGCCCCAACGCCAAGCGATCGCTTTAATTCTATACTCTTGATTATCGATAGTTTGGGCAATTGTCAGTTTGATATGACCCTTACCAACGATTTTCTGCTCAACCACCTGGACATTAGGTGTCCAGAAAACTGGATCGGGGTTGTCCATACCGCAGGGATGTAGAGCATTAAGCTGTTGATAAAGCTGCTGATTGAGATGGTTGAGGTTGACTTCGGCATCAATTTTTAGCAGAGGCTTGAGATGTTGGGGTTCAAGACACTGGTTAGCAAACTCAATTAAACGCGATCGCACCATCTCTAAATTCTCTGCGGGTAGAGAGAATCCCCCGGCTGCTTTGTGTCCACCAAATTTCCCTAGTAAATCGTGACAATATTCCAAAGCTTCAAATACATGAAACTCTGGAATTGAGCGTGCTGAACCGCGTATATGTCCCTCATCCTCATAAGTACCGATAAACACAGGAACACCATAGCGTTCCACTAAGCGGGAGGCGACGATACCAATAACACCATGATGCCAATTGGGTTGAACAACAACTAATACACGGTTTTGCTGTAGAGATGTAACATATTCTGCTTCTACATAAGCGATCGCTTCTTGTTCAATTTGCTGACACATTTCCTGGCGAGAAGCATTTATTTGTTCGCACTGCATTGCTCTTTCCAGCGCCACCCCCATGTCATCTGTAGTCAGCAATTCAATCACAGTCTGGGGATTACCAATTCGACCAATAGCATTAATTCGTGGCCCCAGGCGAAACCCGATATCTTCAGGCTTGAGCGATTTTGGATTTTGGAT
>NZ_JAWJTF010000354.1:0-1947 GCF_048836525.1 Nostoc sp. CALU 546 | reverse complement strand
CGAAATTATCAAACTCTACCAAATAATTGATCAGTACAATCTCCACGGAAAGATTCGTTGGCTGGGTGTGCGCCTGACTAAAAATGATTCTGGTGAAATTTACCGAGTTATTGCAGATCATCAGGGAATTTTTGTCCAACCAGCTTTATTTGAAGCTTTTGGTTTGACAATTTTAGAGGCGATGGTTTCAGGCTTACCTACTTTTGCTACACAATTTGGCGGGCCATTGGAGATTATTCAAGATAAGGTGAATGGATTTTTAATTAACCCGACAAATTTAGAGGAAACAGCCACTAAAATTGTGGACTTCATCACTAAATGCGAACAAAATCCTAACTATTGGAGTGAAATTTCCCAGCGAGGAATTGACCGAGTTTACACCACCTATACTTGGAAAATTCACACTAGCAAGTTGTTATCATTAGCACGGATTTACGGCTTCTGGAATTTTACTTCAAAGGAAAATCGGGAAGATTTGTTGCGCTACATTGAGGCTTTGTTCTATTTAATTTACAAGCCAAGAGCGCAACAGCTATTAGAGCAACATCAGTATCGATAGTTTGTCATTCGTCATTTGTCATTAGCCAAGGACTAAGGGCTAAGGACAAATGACTAAATTGTTAACGCCCGCCAGGTTCGTTGACCAACTACTCCATCTGTTGCTAAATTCCGTTGATTTTGAAAGGCTTTGACAGCTGTCTCTGTCAGTGCGCCATAAATCCCATCCACTCTAACGGCATAACCATTAGACACTAACAGCCTTTGTAAGACTCTGACAGTAAGGCCAGAGCTACCGAAATAAAGAGTCGGCATAGGTTGGCTACTAAACTTCTGGAAACGTCCTGTAGCCTTTACACGGATTCTAACTCCAGCCTGAGCATATTTCTTAGGCTGACCTAAGTTGGAAGAAGCTAGGAACTGATTATTTTTGCCGATTTTATTAAGTATGTGTTCTTTTGTTAGTGCGATCGCTGAGGGAGAAGCCTGGGAAACCTCATCTGTCTGCATAAATTCAGGTGGTGTGACTTGAGCAGTCATTTCTAACTGACTCTGTTTTGACTGGTTTACGTCATTTTCCATCTGAAATAATTGCTGCTGTGGCAAATTGGCCCCAGATGCTTGTCTTACTGTTAACACGCCCGTCATCATCAGGCCAATTTCACTCATTGTAGTTCATTTTACTTCAAGCAATATTTCTTTTAACTAACAACATTGCTGTTGTCCGGGATAGTTCATACTGACCAAATAAAAAATCATGTACTAATTTTTTCAGATAATATTATCAGGCTCATATTTTCTCACCTCCCATTCCGTTTAATCAGACTAATATTATTAGCTTTGTGCTTTTTTTATCTTTAATCCAGGCATCAATTTGTCAAATATGATATTTAAATCAACGGTTTAGACAATAACATACTATATGATCATCTGGGAATGTCATGAAACCAATTTGCCTAATTGTCTTCGGCTGGTGCTTGGTATGCTGATGCTACTTTTATCATATTTATACTGCTACAAAAAATACTGCTATATTCACTGAGTCAGGTTTTTAAGCATTCATCAATGCAACATTTGACAACAAAATCAATTGTTAATTACAAAAAAAATGTCCTCTCTCAGAGGTTATTTTGAAGAAGAAGCCAGCATTCAGAAATCATAATTCAGAAACTCTGGAAGTCTTCAGCCATAATTCCTAAATATCTACTTTTCTAGGAAATTTTTCTCGGAAAGCGCATACTTTAGCTTCAAAATAATGAAACCGCACAACGTTGTTGCACGGTCTTAAATTTTAACTAGAGTTTAGATTACTGCATGACAAAGTTACACGGGGGCACGGAAAAAATGTCTATACAATTCTCTTGCCTAGCTTATGTTAATTTTTATAACATTTTTAAATCTTGAGAAAAGAAGCACCTTAATAAAACAGGAATCAGAATTCTGAATTCT
>NZ_JAWJTF010000351.1:0-1971 GCF_048836525.1 Nostoc sp. CALU 546 | reverse complement strand
TAAAATCCAAAATTGTTTGACTTTGACAACATTGTTGTTGTTAATTTAGCGTAAAATGAAGATACATTAAACAACAAAGCTGTTGTTTTACTCTCCACCACTATTCTAGCAGGCGTGTAACCATTCCGTAACGGGAGATGGGAATCGGTTAGCCACAGCCCGCCTCCCATCCTAAAAGAGTTCCGAACACGAGAGATTATTACTGATGAGTGCCACTGTCAAAACCTTAGTCAACCAACCCTACAAGTACGGCTTTGTCACAGACATTGAGTCCGACACCATACCGCGTGGACTAGACGAGGACGTTATCCGCTTGATCTCCTCTAAGAAGAACGAGCCGCAGTTCATGCTGGATTTTCGCCTCAGAGCTTATCGCCAGTGGCAAAAAATGACGGAACCCACTTGGCCAAATGTCAAGTATCCGCCAATAAATTATCAGGATATCATTTACTACTCAGCGCCAAAACGCAAGAAAGACAAACTAAACAGCTTGGATGAAGTTGATCCAACCCTTTTAGAAACTTTTGAGAAGTTAGGCATTTCCCTATCTGAACAGAAGCGACTGGCAAACGTCGCTGTTGATGCGATTTTCGATAGCGTCTCTGTCGCCACTACATTTAAAGAAAAGTTAGCGGAAGACGGCGTTATTTTCTGTTCGTTTTCGGAAGCGTTGCAGGAACACCCAGAACTAATTAAAAAATATTTGGGTAGCGTTGTTCCCATCGCTGACAATTATTTTGCCGCCTTAAACGCCGCCGTATTTAGCGATGGTTCTTTTGTCTATATTCCTAAAGGCGTAAAATGCCCAATGGAACTATCTACCTACTTCCGCATCAACTCTGGTGACACGGGACAATTTGAGCGGACTTTGATTGTCGCTGAAGAAGGTAGTTATGTTTCTTACCTGGAAGGTTGCACTGCACCAATGTATGACAGCAACCAGTTGCACGCAGCCGTTGTGGAACTTGTCGCCCTTGACAACGCCGAAATTAAATATTCCACCGTCCAAAACTGGTACGCTGGCGATGCCAACGGTAAAGGCGGTATTTACAACTTTGTCACCAAGCGCGGTTTGTGTCAGGGCGTAAATTCCAAGATTTCCTGGACTCAAGTAGAAACAGGTTCGGCAATTACTTGGAAATATCCCAGCTGTGTTTTGGTGGGTGATAACTCTGTGGGTGAGTTCTACTCGGTGGCGCTGACAAATCACATGCAGCAAGCCGATACCGGCAGCAAGATGATTCACGTTGGTAAGAATACCCGCAGCACAATTATTTCTAAAGGAATCTCCGCAGGTAATTCTAGTAATAGCTATCGGGGTTTGGTGAAAGTCAATCCGACGGCTAAAGGGGCGAGAAATTATTCCCAGTGCGACTCAATGCTGATTGGGGATAATGCTCACGCGAATACTTTCCCCTATATCCAGGTGCAAAACAACACTGCGAAGGTGGAGCATGAAGCTTCTACTTCCAAGATTGGGGAAGATCAGTTATTTTACTTCGCTCAACGAGGTATTTCCTCAGAAGATGCTATTTCGATGATGATTAGCGGCTTCTGCAAGGATGTTTTCAATCAGCTACCAATGGAGTTTGCAGTGGAAGCTGATAAGTTGTTGAGTTTGAAGTTGGAAGGCAGTGTTGGATAGCGCTTGTAGTCAGCACTTGAGTGCTGTCAAGTTGCTGGGAACCGAAAAAATTAACGCTTGTAGTCAGCACTTTAACGCTTTTCTCCAGCACTAAAGTGCTGACTACGAACCAAAAAAGAAGAGAGAAAACATGATTATTGAAAATAGTGAAATTGTGCTGTCAGTAAAGAATCTGACGGCTAATGTTGATGGTACACCGATTCTGAAAGGCGTGAATCTGGATGTGCGATCGGGTGAAATTCATGCGATTATGGGGCCGAATGGTTCTGGTAAGAGTACCTTTTCTAAGGTATTGGCAGGACATCCGGCGTATGAGGTGACTGGCG
>NZ_JAWJTF010000318.1:0-2267 GCF_048836525.1 Nostoc sp. CALU 546 | reverse complement strand
CTTCTACTTATGGTCAAGACTTGGTTGTGGACACCATGAATACACAACTGCCTAAAGGTACAGATGTTAGTGTTCCGACCATAGTACCTGCTTTTGGTTTCACTAAACTTAGTCTGAAACCTTTAAGTAATAACAGTATTCCAGTATTCACGACTGAAAATACCGTTGTGCCAATAAAACAAGTACTTAAGAAAGACGAAGGTAGATTTTTCAGTTTGACATCTACCTCTAATTCTTCCCAACAGCTTGATGTCAGCCGTTCTGCTCAAAATAACAAAAAACAGAGTAATTCCAGCGTATCTGGGCAGAAATTAAAGAAGATAGTAGTTCCTAACTACACTTCAAAACCCTCTTCTGTCCAAAAAGAAATTTTGTCCCTGTCTTCTGCACAGCAGCCAGTGGCTCAAAAGGTAAATACTGTTACTGAATTACAGACATTTTTACAAACTTCAGCTACAGGTGTAGGTTCAGCAAAACTGTTGTCAGCCCAAAGATGTCCACAGGAGTTAGGCAAAAGCAAAAGGGATTCCTTGGCTGCTTTGCTAACGGCCTCAAGCACCTGCTTACAACAAAATGCAATTGGCCGCCTCGCTCAGAGCAATACCCCAATTCCGGCAGATTCAACGCCAACTCCCACTGCGCCGGAAACTGTAATTCCTGCACCAGCGGATTCAGTGCAACCTAGCACTGAGCCGAGAACCGTAACTCCTGTGCCGTCAGGGGCGGTGCAAATTCCTGATAACCTGATTCCTAACTCAAATCCTTTGCAATTTCCCACTAAACCGGAGGAAGTGAGACTTCAGGAAAATCAGCCGATTACTTTGGCACAGGCTTTGGAGTTAGCACGGCGTAACAATCGAGATTTACAGGTGACTATATTGGAGCTAGAACGCAATCGATCTGCTCTAAAAGAGGCGCAAGCCGCTTTGTTGCCGACTCTTGATGTTAGTACGGATATTACTCGCAGTCAGTCTGCTGGTAGTCAGCTCTCGTCGGAACTGCAAGAACAACAGACGGGCATAGCATCTCCAGATGAAGCTGGTACATCTTTTTCCGGTCAAGCTCAACTTTCATATAACATCTACACTTCTGGGAGAGTGCGAGCTAGTGTCAGAGCGGCTGAAGAACAGGTACGTTTCAGCGAGTTGGCTGTAGAAACTCAGTCTGAGATAATCCGTTTGAATGTTGCCACTGACTACTACAATCTGCAACAAGCGGATGAACAAGTACGCATTGCCCAGTCGGCTGTGCAAAACTCCGAGGCTAGTTTGCGCGATGCAGAAGCTTTAGAGCGAGCAGGAGTTGGTACACGGTTCGATGTGTTGCGATCGCAGGTGAATTTAGCAAATGCCCAACAAGATTTGACTAATGCTAGATCCCAGCAGACAATTTCCCGTCGTCAATTAGCAACTCGGATAAGTTTGCCCCAAGCGGTAAATATCAGTGCTGCTGACCCTGTACAATTAGCTGGTCTTTGGAACCCGTCGCTAGAACAAAGTATTGTGCTGGCTTTTCAAAATCGCCCCGAACTGCAACAGCAGTTGGCACAACGCAATATCAGTGAGCAACAGCGTCGGCAGGCCCTTGGGGAAATAGGCCCTCAAGTGAGTTTGGTAGCCAGCTATAACCTACTAGATCAGTTCGATGATGGTGTCAGCGTTACTGACGGTTATTCATTGGGAGTTAGAGCAAGCCTAAATTTGTATGATGGAGGAGCAGCAAGAGCAAGGGCGGCTCAATCAAAAGTTAATATTGCGATCGCAGAAACTCAATTTGCTGAACAGCGCAACCAAATTCGCTTTCAGGTAGAACAAGCCTATTCTACCCAGCAATCTAGCTTGGAGAATGTTCAAACCGCTAATACCGCTTTAGAACAAGCTAGAGAAGCTCTACGTTTAGCACGTTTGCGATTCCAAGCTGGTGTCGGCACTCAAACTGATGTCATTAACTCTGAAAACGACCTCACAAGGGCTGAAGGTAATCGAGTCACAGCAATTTTGGATTATAACCGCGCTTTAGCTCAGTTACAAAGGTCTGTTACCCTCAGAGCACTACGCTAGTATTGCTTGACTTAGAGCAGTTTTCTTTTGCATGAAGTACAAAGCTATCGGTTTGGCAGAAGGCAGGGGGTAGATGGCCGGGGGCAGGAGGCAGAACCTCTTTATTTCAGTTACTTGCACACTGCTGTATCTTCAAATTAAACATTCTAAAAGCCTCATTGAAAGATGAGCCTTTTTGATAACAAGACTTTTCTGCCATCATGCTGC
>NZ_JAWJTF010000398.1:0-1603 GCF_048836525.1 Nostoc sp. CALU 546 | reverse complement strand
CGAACACGGCGGTGAGGATGTCAACCATTTTTTTCGCAACGCGATCGCATAAATAATTAATGCCTGATAATTAATAAGGCAATCTACACAGAGCAAAAATGCAGACTCTCCAAAAACTCTTCCTCCCAAGCATGGGCTGTGGGACTTGGGCCTGGGGCAATCAACTGCTTTGGGGATATGACGAAAGCATGGATGACCAATTGCAAGCCGTCTTTAACCTTTGTGTAAGCAACGGTGTAACTTTATTTGATACAGGTGATTCCTATGGAACTGGGAGATTGAATGGTCGCAGTGAGTTACTGCTGGGACGATTCAACCGAGAATATGTAGGTTCAGACAAAGACAATATTTGTATTGCTACTAAGCTTGCTGCTTACCCGTGGAGATGGACACGCCAATCAATGGTAAGGGCTTGTAAGTCATCTGCTCAACGCCTGGGAAGAAATGTTGATTTGGTACAGATGCACTGGTCTACAGCGAATTATGCCCCTTGGCAAGAAGAAGGGCTGTTAGATGGTCTTGCCGATGTATATGAGCAAGGACTGGTCAAGGGAGTGGGACTATCCAATTATGGGCCGAAACGACTTAGGAAAGTGCAGAAAAAGTTTGCTGAACGAGGCGTTCCGATTGCAACTTTGCAAGTTCAATACTCTTTGTTGTCTACATATCCTGTCACTCAACTCAAGCTCAAAGACCTTTGTGATGAGTTGGGAATTAAATTGATTGCCTACAGCCCTCTCGCTTTGGGAATACTAACAGGAAAATACTCTGAGCAAGGCCCTTTGCCCAAAGGCATCCGAGGTCTGCTATTTAGACAGATATTACCAGGAATGCGATCGCTGTTGGGATGTTTGCGAGAGGTGGCACAGTCTAGAAACAAAACCATGTCACAGGTAGCAATTAATTGGTGCATCTCTAAAGGAACCATTCCCATCCCTGGAGCCAAGAGCGTTGAACAAGCGAGGGAGAATCTTGGTGCGTTGGGTTGGCAATTAGATGCCAGTGAGATTGCAGAGTTGGATAGTGCAGCGGCAAATGCCGACAAAAAAATGGTACAAAATATCTTTCAAACTAAGTAAAATCTCAATATTTCTCAATTTAAATATCACATTGCAAAACCTGGTTTAAATCCGAGAATAAAAAGACTTGGATTTTCCATCAATTCCGACATAAATCTCTTAATTATGTCTGAGTTATTAGTGATATAAATTACTATTTTTAGCTGAAAGTATAGCGCTTTTATTCATTTTTTTGTTAAAAATAGCTTTTTATCGACTAGCTACGGAATTAAAACTACGTAGAATTTGTTTTTAGATAACATCTAAAAAAGACTTAAATCAAGGAGTTATGTCCTAACATTTAGTGTGTGGAACTTGATTTTTAACGTTGACTAAGAAAGAATGAATATTGAGTCTAACATCTTGTAGACACTCTTGGTGACAACTTAACCTTATCCAATGTCCACAGTCCGCGAAAGCGGACTTTTTTTATATATTAGCTGAGAGCTATTAATCAAACTGATTAGCTCGTTATTGAGAAGTGAATTAATTACTTGAATATGAAATTTAGAAAATATAAGAGCCTATTTATCGAACAGAATTCA
>NZ_JAWJTF010000426.1:0-1263 GCF_048836525.1 Nostoc sp. CALU 546 | reverse complement strand
AGTTATGGAAGGCCCAACTCCAGAAACTTGCTAACGAAATTGGACTTATCATTCAGTTTGCACATTTTCCGCCTGCTACAAGTAAGTGGAACAACATAGAACATCGTATGTTCTGTCTGATTACAGAAAACTGGAGAGGTAGACCACTAACCATTAAAGAAGTAGCTATTAATTTAATTAGTACTGTTACCACCAATGAAGAACTAGTAATTAGTACTCCAAAAGATGAAAATAAATGCCAGATAGATATAGATATTAATGACAAAGAATTGTCAAGAGTCCACCTAGAAAAAATTAAATTCCATAATGACTGGAACTACCGATTTTTACCTCCGACTTATTTAGAATTATCGTCTTGCTTTAATAATAAAGGCGAACACACATTTTGAGATTAATAGAGAAAGGCACATGCATTATCTGCGAATTTTAATCCACAGTATCCGCATATATGGTTCTGCTTTTTCGGGGCTTTTGAAGTAACATACCATGTTCCTTGACAGGCAACCGTCGGCTATCTCCAACTCTCTCACCATAATGATTATCATTACTATAAAAGTGAGAATTTAATTTACTAAAATCCTTATTTAATAAGGGTTACGCTAAATCCCACTCTGATTCAGACTTGTCAATATTTAGATGCGTTTGCCCTGAGGTTAGGAGTAGCTACTATCCTTGTAGGAGAGGGCTTTCACCTTTGTCCCAGGTTTCGTTAGGAGATTTTCAAGGTTCTGTTCCTTGGTGTTTCACCCTTAGTTATGTGTTGGCTTAGGAACGAGTCACAGATTCATTGCCTTGGGGTATTAAACAGTATCGTAGACTACAAAAACTTTAGCAATCGCTCTTTGAGGAAAACGTTTTGATTTATTGCAGATGTACAAGCGACATCTTTAAATACCTCTAGTTTAGACCTCAATCTTTACTCCAAAATAAGTAAGTTATTTCTGCGTGATTACTAATAGACAAATCTTACTTGAATAGTCATATTTAGTTATGCTATTGTAAGCTCGTAAGCATTGATTTCGCCATAGTAACCTATGCTAAATAACAGTTAATGCAAAATTACACCCGTTAGCATTGGTTACTACCATATCCTGATTATAAGTTTTATTTTTCAACCAAGTAGCTCAATTACGTGAGAGTAATTCTCAATTTAATAATAATTGAAAGCTAATAATTTTATTATTAGCTGCTTGAATCAATACCTATAGGTATTGCTCTAATACTCCTGAATTTCTCTGCATCAAGTAGGAATTCTAGTAATTT
>NZ_JAWJTF010000253.1:0-3097 GCF_048836525.1 Nostoc sp. CALU 546 | reverse complement strand
CAAACTACCTTCGTGGTAAGCCACAACATTTAAGCCACCGATCGCAGATAGGGCAATATGACCACGATTACTCAAGTAAACTAAAGATTCAGAGTCATTGCGGGATGCGGCTTGGAGAATCATCTGCCATTCTTGGAGGGCTTTGGATTCACGAGTACCCAAGATTAATTCCACGATTTCTTTGGGCGATGGTAGTTGTCGGCGTACAGGGAACTCAACCATTGACCTTTGTGCGGCCTGGATGAACTCTTCAGTTGTCAGGTTTTCACTCAAATGCTCATAGTAGATTTTGGCAACAGGTGCGGTTACTTTATAGCCAAAATGCACCGCAATTTCTTCAAAGCGTTCAAGAAAAAGGCTTTGTTCGATCATGATCATCCTTCTGTTTTAAATAGATTCTGTAAAACCAGCCGATTATTAAGTGCTAAATCCTGCTTGTTCCCATTTCTCCCCCCACTACTAACCTTCGCCGCAAGCATGGTTTCCAACACACTCGGATCGTCTTGCACCTGCTGGAATGTCTCTATCCAACTCAGGAATACACCCCACTCTTCAGGACTGCGTTCTCTCTTGATGACGGTAGCCCGGACATAACTAATATCAGGGTGTCGATTGAACGCATACCACTGCAAAAACTGTAAAAACTCCGGCTTAATGTCATTCGGGCTTGCATCCAGAACCCGCCCAGAGTCCCGGTAAACACTCGCCAAGTCCCCCAACCTATATTCTGCCAGTTTCAGTAGTTCTGAGCGCGGCAGAGTGTTCCCTGAGCGCACTTTGTCTTCATACTCCTGCACCCAATCTGGCGTTTTTTCAATTTTCTTATTTTCGCCGCCGCCGCCCGGAATATAACTCTCCATGAAAATACAATCCTGGCCTTGAGAATTCAAATTTTGATAGCCTAGCGCTAGCAAGTCTTGTGTACGACACGCTACGCGAACGAGCGTCTCCTTGGGTTCTTGCTGAGTATCTTGTAATACTTCTACCTCTACTTTTTTTACCAATCCCTGGTCAACCTCTTTATTTTTTTCTTCTTGGGAAAAATTTAAAGGTTGGGTTTCAATGTGTGTGTTTTCCGCGCCGGAATGAGTACTCACATGAGAAATATCTGAAGTAGTCTTTGCAGTACTCTTTGAGGGGGCTGGAGCGCCTGCTGTGAATGGGCTTGAGGGGGGTGCGGATCTCCCATTGGGGGATGCAAGTATCTCCGGTTCAGGGATGCTTGTTTCTCCGTATGGGCTATCCTTGTATCTCTGGTTGGGAGATGCCTGTTTCTCCTGTTGGGAGAAACTGAATTTACCAAGGGTTCCAGCCAGCTTAGATAGGTTTTGGCGCAAAGAGTCGATCATGTTCAAAGGGGAAATTTCTAGCTCTCGGCACTTCTTAAAAAACTCATTTGTTACAATGTGGCAACTCCGTACAGTCTCTCTAAACTTCTCCACTTGGCGTTGGATTTCTTCATTTTGAAGACCCCGGCTTAAAAGCACACCATACATTCCGATTAGGGTTTGGAACTGCTTTTTGATTCGGGATGCAATCATCCAAGTCTCCCAAATGGCGTTTAAGGCTTTCTCTACTAGCCGATACTCCAACCTGGCTGGGATGCCTCTAAGACGCTCCTCGATGTAACCACGCTCGACCAGCAAGGTTCTAGCGGTTTGTTGTTGCTTTTCTGTTAGGAGAGTCTCGAAAAACCATTCTTCTTGTGTTTTATAAATCCAGCCATCTCTGTTATGTTGCTTGCCCGTCCAATAGGTAAGCTGACATATAAAGATCGCCGCCTCATGGGAACCTACTATTGGTACTAAATCAGGATAGAAAGCTATGGGAGAGCCGATTTCTTGGAGTATTTCTATTATTTTCATTTTTTCTCCTATTGACTGTGATGCTTGCCAGAGGAGGATGCCGAGCGCTATATTTAGTTTCTAAAAAACCCGCGTTCCTGGAGACAGAAGGTAAATTTTTCAACAGTAGCTCTATCTCTATGCCGGGAACCAAGGGTAAGATAAAGCTAATTAAGTTTTTTGTTCAAAATAGTAATACTATTTTGATTTTTTGGGCGGGTAGTTGTTGAACCTCTATGGGGCTTTACATCCTCCGTCTTTTTTTTGCGTAAAAGAGATTAAGCTTTTATCTGCCTCGTGATAGCTTGCTCAACTGCTGGGTCATCCAGGCAACGTGACAAATATTCAATTAAGTCACTTTTGGAGAGTTGCAGTTGTCTTGCTTTGTCTCGAAGCAGATCGTGGCCAGAGGGCGTTATCAATGAGGAAAGCTGCATTTTTGCTTCTCCCCAATGCAATCGCCTCCTCCTAATTGAACTAGGGGTTTCTTCTAACGGATATGTTTTTTGTTGTTCCATAGTTTTTTTGTACTACCTAAAGATAATAATTCAATTTTGGGTAGTTTGCCGATGTAAAAATCAAAAACATCGCAGCATCATTTCCGGTAAAAGTATTAATTTAACCTCAACCAATTGATTAAATTCAACTTATCGATATCTCAATAAGTTGATTATTCGTTGCTATTAAAGGAAACAACGGTTGTCAAAATTTACGATTTTGTGCATCCGATCTGTCTCACAAAATTGATATATTTGCCCTCGTCCCCGTGAAAAAAAGATAACAATTTGTAAAGTTTAGATCGTTAGTTGGTAGCTGACGTGTTTCAATTACAACCTTATCGGAGTAAGTACTTCAAGATGCGGTCAAAGTTTTGCTGACTGATTTTTAGTGTTTGCTGATGCCCTCTTGCAATGTCAACCAGTTGTGTGACCGTCCTCTCTCTAGCTCTGCTCTCTTTACTGCCCTAGCCATCGCACTTGATTAGAGAGAGTAGCAGTAACCATTTTTTTACTTATGAGAATATTGCTTATGAGAACCACAGTTCCAATAACTAACAGTGACTACAGCAAAGCTTGATGCGATCAATTTGACTTGCACCAGAGTTCACAACGCCGATTTGTGTTTTCGGAGTGAAATGAGCATCCATTCCGAAACTTACGCTAAAGAGTTGATGACCTGTCTTCAACATCCTTCCTACGTGTTCTTAAACATTTCTGAGTGAGAAATAAGCCTAAACCCTTACGAAATAAGGG
>NZ_JAWJTF010000393.1:0-1662 GCF_048836525.1 Nostoc sp. CALU 546 | reverse complement strand
TCCCTATTCCCCTTCTTCACCCTTTAATTAACACGTTGTGTTTCTACGCAATTTCTAACGAATCAAGTCGTAGGAAATATCTGTCTTAGAAGGAATGTTGGTGTTGCGATCGATTTCTTCAAACAGGGTGTTTACAGTCCAGTTGAGGAGGTTGATCACACCTTGATAACCAATGGTGGCATAGCGGTGTAGGTGGTGGCGATCCATGATGGGGTAGCCGATTCTCACGAGGGGAATCTTGGTGTCGCGCCACAAGTACTTACCGTAGGTGTTACCAACTAAGAAGTCTACTGGTTCGGTGAACAACAGTGAACGCATGTGCCACAAGTCCTTACCAGGCCAAACAGTTGCATGTTGACCGAAGGGGCTAGAAGCAAGCAATTCTTTCATTTCTGCTTCAAATACTTCGTTGCTGTTGTGAACCAAGACATGCACAGGTTCAGCACCCATTTCTAGCATAAAGCCAACTACGCTGTATACTAAATCTGGTTCGCCGTAGATAGCGAAGCGCTTGCCGTGAATCCATGAGTGAGAGTCAGTCATGGCATCAACTGCACGACCGCGTTCGATTTCCAATTCTTCAGGAATGGGGATACCGCTCAATTCGCTGAGTTTCATCAAGAATTCATCAGTACCCTTAATGCCCCAAGGACGGGAAACTGAGGTTGGTTGCTTCCATTCTTTTTCGATGTACTCGCGGGTTTTGGGTGTAGAGTGTGCTTGCAGTGCGATCGTAGCTTTCGCATTGATTGAATCTGCTGCATCTTCTAACTTTGTACCACCTGGGTACATATCGAATTCACCTGTGTTTGGTGAATCGAGGTAGTCGCTGTTGTCGGCTAGAATTGTGTAGTCAAAGCCGAACAAGGAAGCAATCCGCTTGATTTCGCGGTTGTTACCTACGTAGGTGTCAAAACCTGGGATGAAGTTGATTTTACCATTGCTGGTTTCTTTCTTATGACCTGCGGTCAAGTTAGAAAGAATTCCCTTCATCATGTTGTCGTAACCAGTGATGTGGGAACCGACAAAGCTAGGGGTGTGAGCGTAAGGTACTGGGAAATCTTGAGGAACTGAACCAGCTTGCTTAGAGTTGTTGATGAAGGCTTGTAAGTCATCACCAATTACTTCTGCCATACAGGTGGTGCAGACAGCGATCATTTTGGGCTTGTAGAGTTGGTAAGAGTTCGCCAAGCCGTCAATCATGTTTTGCAGACCACCAAACACGGCTGCATCTTCAGTCATTGAAGAAGATACACCAGAGAATGGCTCTTTGTAGTGACGGGTTAAGTGGGTGCGGAAGTAAGCAACGCAACCTTGAGAACCTTGAACGAAAGGTAGAGTACCTTCAAAACCAACAGCAGCAAAGATTGCTCCCAATGGTTGACAACCTTTAGCAGGGTTAACGGTTAAAGCTTCACGAGCGAAGTTCTTTTCACGATAATCCCAACCCTTTGTCCACTCTGCAACCCGTGTTACTTCTTCGGGGTCGTGACCGTTTTCAAACTGCTTTTTGTTTTCAAATAGCTGTTGGTACTCAGGCTGGTGGAATAACTCGACGTGGTCTTGAATTTTTTCTGGATTCTGAGGCATTTCTGGATCTCCAAGCTTACTGAATTCTTTACTAATTGAGGTGTGAGTGGGATAGAGACGCGATGAATCGCG
>NZ_JAWJTF010000278.1:0-2697 GCF_048836525.1 Nostoc sp. CALU 546 | reverse complement strand
CACGCCGAACGCCACGTGTCTTGTCACGCCTACTAACACGCCGCCGAACGCCACGCCGAACGCCACGTGTCTTGCCACGCCGAACGCCACGCTTACCGCCACGCTTACCGCCACACCTACCGCCACGCCTAATGCCACGCCGAACGCCACGCCGAACGCCACGCCGAACGCCACGCCGAACATCACGCGTCTCACCACGCCGAACACCACGCCGCCTAATGCCACGCCTAATGCCACGCCGAACGCCACGCCGAACGCCACGCCGGACGCCACGCTTACCGCCACGCTTACCACCACGCCTAACGCCACGCCTAACGCCACGCCGAACCAGTCAATGGGAACATTTATCTGCACGACTGCCCTCATGTCTTCCGCCACAATATGGAAGTAAATAGGAACTCTTACAGTCTGAAAAATTAAGCCTATGGCTACGGGTGTAATTACTGTTAAAACTAATCCTTGAAAAAGTAACTGACGTTGGATAGCATTTTGACGCAATAACTCCCATCCTTTCCGCCAATTCATTTCCCCTTCAGGAATATACCCACCCCCAAATCTGTCCACATACCACCGTAAAGCCTGGGGAAAGAAAAACACCCAATACAAAAGGCGCAGATAATCCAAGGGGTTCCACAAAGAGAGGGGACGCTTCAACTTGGGCGCTAAGTCTAGGCGGGGTACAGGGGTCATTATTCAACCTCCATCTTCGCCCGTGAAGAACCTAACCCCCCAGCCCCCTTCCCTATGAGGGAAGGGGGAGTAGGAGTAATCTTGCTCCCCTCCCCTCGCAGGGGAGGGGTTGGGGGAGAGGTCAAAGCGGTGTCATTCATTGCAAACTCTCCACATACCGCGAATAAGTTCGATAACACAATTGCATCAGTTGGCGAGGATGTCCGCCACTTTCTTGGATGAGTCGGATGATTTCTTCTTCTGTAAAACTCACAGAAGTTCTAGCCAAACGGTTGGTAATAAAAGCACGCATAGTAGCTTCATCCCAAGGATGAATGTGTTCCTCTTGGCAAATACCTGCTAACGGAGAAGTATTACCTTGCTCCTGACTATCGTTAAAAAGGTTGTTGAGGGGTTCGGTGGCAGCTAAAATCAGCTTCAACGGAGCATTACTTCCTTCAGCTAAACCGCGCAAATAATCCCTTATGTTGCGAGTAAAACCTTCGCCTGTAAGCTTTCCTACATTGTCTAGAGCCAGTAGTATTTTATGATTTCGCAAATTGCGGGTTAACTGATAGTCTTTACTTTCGGGTATACCAATCTCGTGGCACAAGGCACTATAAAATTGACTTTCATTATGAAGTAAATTCAGGTCTAAGAAAACTGGCTGACGTTTAACGTTTAGACGAGTTTCTGCTTCTTGACAAATCATCCATAGCAGCGAGGATTTACCAATTCCCTCCTCCCCAATTAAAACGACACTACTACCGCTATTTAGTACCTCTAATACTCGCCGGATTTCGCCCTCTCGGTCAAAGAATAGATACTTTTCTTCTACTCTGCCATTAAGGGGAATGAAGGGATTATGATTTAGCTCTGATTGACTATTATTGACTAGCTTTTGAGAGGTAATAAAATCAGATTTTGGCGCAGTGATATAAGGTACTTTCTTAGGATAGTGATTGTGATTTTTATTAAAAAAATTTTTAATTTCTTCGCGAAAATTTCTTTTATCAAGATCGTATATATCTAAAACTGTTTTAATCTTATCAATTAAATTTTTGCCTATTTCTTTTAAATATTGTTCTGTATATGGTTTGGCAGTAGGATTAGACTTCTTTATTTTAGAAGGCATTTGACTATAATTCATCCCTTGCCAACTTAGTAGAAAAACTTTTTCTTCTAACTTGCCCAGTAATACTACTTTTCCTTTCCTCTCCTCAAATATTTGCTTAATAGATTCTAATGCTTCTTCAGCTTCCATTTAACCTGGTTAAGTTGGTAGAGTAAAGTTAAAACCTGGATATAAGCTTAGTATTTTACAGCAAAACCTACGTAATCCTACGTCTATGTAGACATTCTTTGTATTTATGACCTAATCCTACATTTACCTACATCCTACGTATAACTATGGACTACAGGCGAGTATAGAGACATCCCAACAAGAGAGGAGTGCAAAACGATGTCTACTTACTATGCTGAAAATGAAAATTTACCCGTGCAGCAACAGCCAACAGATAAATCTCTAGATATTCCCAGCCAGACAAACAATACAGAACAACTTCTCGATATTGCTGAAAACATTACTGCTGCTTTAAACAAATCAGAGACAGTAGAATTAGTTCAAGCTGGAGGTCAAACAGCAGAAAATATTTTTAAAGTCTTAGTTCAATATGGTGGTAAACCAGTTGCAATTATCCTGGCTACTGCTGTTCTTATTGCAGCTACGGCTATACCAATCTTAGCTGTAAAGGTATCTCTGGGTCATATAACTCCAATCCATAATAGTTCCCAGACAAAATGATAGTTTTGTGTTGGGTTGCGATTTGCTTAACCCAACCTACATTTTATTTGTGAGCTATCAAATATTAAAAAGGGGCAGGCTTTTCGTCCACTGGTGTCAACTTCAGCCAAAAGTAGCGTACTGATTGGGTGTTGTTCACCCGCCAGGGATTGTAAATCCCTGACTAATTGCTCAAGTCTACTGAAGTAGACTGAAAATTTTTGCGCTATGAAGTCCTTTTCAGA
>NZ_JAWJTF010000349.1:0-1987 GCF_048836525.1 Nostoc sp. CALU 546 | reverse complement strand
GGAAGGAGTAATGAGTAACAAGTAATTAGTAATGAGTAAATACCCATTTTTCAGCCACTTAGTACTCCTTACTCATTACTTGAAAGCATTGCGTGAAGCACGGGGCTTTAGACCTAATTCTTTGGTAAGGTAGCTAGAAAAACTGTGCAAGTCTCTTAAAGTTGAAATTTTATTAGCTCTACATTCCAAACCCAAGAGGCGATATCTATGACGGGTTGTGACGCTCGATGAATCGCTATCGGTGACGCACTGATGCTATCTATCCCAATTTTTGCTTTAGTACGAGTAATTTAATGTCATCATAGACTTTATGCTCTATGCCCAGCAAGATGCGATCCCAACGGAGCGATCGCTATAAATCATAACCATTTTACGAAATGCCTGATACAGATACTTTGAAAAATGGTACTAATATATGGCTTTGCCAAGATTCCTAGACGCAGAAATAATGTTAAAAAATAAGAACATCTTCCGTCAACTACTGTTGACAAAGTTTATTTTTTATATGGTGGAGTAGAACTTCCTTCGTCAAAGAGGGATCTAGTTAGTTTGATGCTTAACTATTCACTCCTTGGGGAGATGCTTAGTCTCCGAAAAACTCTGCTTTATCTGATGTCTCGATTAAATTAGAAGCAACTCCGAAATCGTTAACATATTTTTAACCTATTCAAATTATGTGGAAATCAAAGTTAATATTTAGATTTATACTGTCTGTTGCCGCGATCGCTACTAGCGTGCAGCTAAGTTCAGGGAGCGACTATGCTATTGCAGAAAGTGCATCTTCCAAGCCGACTGTTGAATCTGGGCAACAAAATCAAGCTTTAGAAGATGCCAAGGTTGCTCTGACAGGAGTTGGCATCGGAGCGATCGCAGGCTTACTCATTTCTGGTTTATGGTATCAGAAACGTCGTTACCGCAAAATCCAGTCACGTGCCAAAATAAACCGCTTTCGTGAAGAGTTTCTCTGCGGTTCTTTAGCAGATTATTACTTATCTAATTCTAAAGCGAATTCTTCACCTACAAATTCTCGGAAAACTTTACCAACACCAACTAAAGAAGAATCTCCTAGTTCTGAGGAAACTTTCGTAACGCCAACTAAAGAAGAAATATCCGATCCCTCTACTTCTGAAATAAATAATCTAGCAGCAGAACCTACGCCAGACGCACTATCTGATTCCTTATCTGACTGCTACCACAAGTTGATCGAGGAAATTGTTAATACCGTCCTCAATGGTCAAATCAGTTCTAAAGAGTATATATATTGCCAATTAATAGAAAATGTGAGCAGTGGTAATGGTGAAATATTTGAACGCTGTTTGAGCGATCGCTTGCATTCCACCCAATCTGAACTACATAAAGTAATAAATTCTCCGAGTTTATTCCAAAAAGAGCCTCCTGAGTTAAAGAAAGCCCGTTTAAATCGCACCGTGAAGGCATTAGAAAGTATTCAAGAGGAATGGGAACGAGTTCAAAAAGAAAAACTAAATTAAGCTTCAATTACCCAACTGTGCAAGAAATTCTCACGGACTGAAAAGCAAGAAACTTTTCAGTCTTGTTACCAAATATAATTAGCATTTTCAGTAATGATATCGAGCTTGAAGAAAATCAATTCGGTCATCACTTACTAGATAAACAATCCGGTGTTCTTGAGTGAGTCGCCGCGACCAAGCATCTGAATCTAAGTATTTCAATGGTTCAAGTTGCTCTTTCCAAAGCAGTTAACAGACGAACTGCATTTTTAGGTGAACGAAGTAAATAAGATGTTTCTAATAAACTATCTAGTTCATCAACAGCAATTAGGGCGACGCTTTCGCCTTCTTGTCGGGTAATAATTACCACTTCTCTATCTGCAATTACTTGATCGCAGAGTTCGGCTAGGTTGTTACGAGCATCAGTCAAGTTTGTCTGATTGGACATAGTGGGAGGTTTCCTAATGCTGTAGGCTTTACAAAACATAATAGCTTGACTCGTTGGAGGCGAGTAGGTG
>NZ_JAWJTF010000307.1:0-2402 GCF_048836525.1 Nostoc sp. CALU 546 | reverse complement strand
CATGAATGTGTTGCTGGCGGAGGCAAATGTGCCTTATACCCAGTTGTACGACATGGATGATATTAACCCCCAGTTCGATCAAGCGGATGTGGCTTTAGTAATTGGGGCAAATGATGTGGTAAATCCGGCGGCGCGGAGTGATACAAGTAGCCCGATTTATGGTATGCCGATTTTGGAAGTAGATCGGGCGAAGCAGACGATTGTAATTAAGCGCGGGATGAGTACGGGTTTTGCCGGTGTAGATAATGAGTTGTTCTACAAGGATAAGACGACGATGCTTTTTGGTAGCGCGAAGGATATGGTGGCGAAGTTGGTTTCGGAAGTGAAGCAACTTTAACGAACCGCAAAGGCGCTAAGGGCGCGAAGTAAAGAAAGAATTAGAGAGTTGGCTTGCCTTGGGGGTGTGATGCTTCTGAGGCAAGTTTTTTTGTGGGAAAATTGCCTCATGCAAAGGCGTAAAGAATAGAAAGTTTATTTATGACTTGATAATGTCCGAAAATTTTCACTTTAGTTATTTAACTTGACATTCTATGTATGCTCAATTATTTTTGATGAACAAGTTTTGATTTTCTAATTAAAATAATAGAGTTATGTTCAGTCAAGATTTTTTTAATGATGAGCTTCTAGAAAAAATAGTTGATGTATTTTATGGATATGGTAATTATCAAGGGAATTATTGGTTTATTGGTATGGAAGAAGCAGGAGGAGATTTTAACGAAATTAATAACAGAATAAAGAAATGGTCAGAGAGAGAACAGAAGGAAATAGAAGATATTGCAAAATATCATGAAGCTATCGGATATGGGGCGAGTTTTAAACCAGGTGCAAAATTGGATGTGCCAGTCTGGAGGACATTAATTCGTATTATATTGAGTGCTAAAGGAAAAGATAATATTGACCTAGAAGATATTCGTAAATATCAAATAGAGGAACTAGGTAGAAAAGATAAAGAGACTTGTTTATTAGAATTATTACCTTTACCCTCACCATCTCTTAAACATTGGATATATGGTGAATATTCTAAGCTTACTTTTTTATCTAATAGAGATACTTATGAAAAGTATTGTCTTGAAAAGCGAATAAATCATATTAGTCAAAGAATAAAAGAACATCAACCTAAAGCGGTTGTTTTCTACGGTGTGGGATATGAGCCTTCTTGGAGAAGAATAACTGAAAAAATAAAGGATGTTGAGTTTTCACAAACTTCAGAAGGTTTTTTAATTTGTAGAAATAGTCAGACTGTGTTTGTTATAACTAAACATCCTGTATCTATAGGTGTAACAAGTGAATATTTCCATAATATTGGTAGATCAATTGCTACTAAAATAGGGGAAAAACCATTATTTGCGTAGTTTGTGGCTCGTTTAAAAAAGGCGATCGCCAAAATTCCACAAAATAACTAATTTGACTTACTTTGGAAAATATCGATAAATATTGTTAATGCGTAAGTCCTATAGTCAATGAATTACAGCAAATATTGCCAACCAACTGTTACATGAGACACCAAAAACATAACCCCTCTCCGCCACCGGAAAGGGGTTAATCACTGCCGAAACCCAGCACTATATTGTACAGACGCGATTCATCGCGTCTCGATTCAGCAATCTCTAATAAGCATCTTGCAACTCGTAGAAATCAGGCGAGATGTAATCCTTCCGCAAAGGCCAACCTACCCAATCTTCCGGCATCAAAATCCGCTTGAGATTTGGGTGTCCTTCGTAGATAATGCCGTACATATCGTAAGACTCGCGCTCTTGCCAATCTGCGGTTTTCCAAATCCAGTACACAGAAGGCACTACAGGATTTTCCCGTGGTAAGAACACCTTAACTCGAACTTCTTCGGGGCGATCGCTATTATCACCGACTTTAATCAAGTGATACATACTCACCAATTCTTGTCCTGGGCCAAGGTCAATACCACCTTGACACTGGAGATAATTAAACCCATAAGCATAAAGGGCTGTAGCGGTAGGAAGCAAGAAATCTGCCGCCACCTTAATTATCTCTACACCATTCTTATCCGGTGCTAAAAACTCATGGTCAAAACCATTTTCCGTCAACCACTGGGAAACTTTACCCGCTTGTACCAATGCCTCTTCTTTCGCTGCTGGTACTGGTTTAGATTCTTCTTCAGCCACGGGTTTGTTCCTCCTTTTGCGCCTTTTCTGTCAGCATTGCAGGTGGTATTGGCATACCAATCGCTTCCGCCAATTCCTTGGGTGGTGCATAGCGAGTGTCTGACTGCAAATACTTACCAGTTAAGATTTCTTCTACTGGCTTCAAATTATGAGTCGTGCTGTAATAGCGGTGAGTTTGCTTAATTTTATCCCGCTCTTGCATCGACTCATTGGAGATTTTCTTCCGCAGCTTAATGATTGCGTCGATAATTGCTTCTGGACGGG